>CALFEN010000001.1 GCA_937950065.1 uncultured bacterium
TAATAACATTTGGCATCAATCTAAACGATGAGCACAAACAAAGACTTGAACAAATATGAACTCTTGAAATATTTGACAGTCCTGAATCTACAGAAGAATTTGTAGCAAAATCACAATAAGCAAATGTGATATACAGCGATGGAGACTTTTTATTAGAGAGTCTGCCTCTTTTAAAAAATGTTTTTATAACTTATCCTTATATAGAACTTGGTGTATTTGATACAGAACAGTTAAAGAAAAATGGTGTAACAATAGCAAATGCTAGAGGCGGGAACAGAGATTCTATAGTAGAATGGGTAATGTTTATGGCATTAGCATTATTTAGAAATTTCCTGCCGGCAGTGAGAACTACTACAGATATCCCTTTCTCTCTACAGGAAAGCCTGGTAGGCAAAAAAGTCCTAATAATCGGGCACGGAAGTATTTGATCACAGGTAGGGGTTTTGTGCAGTGCCTTTGGTATGGAAATAGATTTTTTGGACAGATGAGATTATCTCAAACAAAAATCCCAAAATACTGACCTTGTAATAAATGCACTTAACTGTAATACCAGCAGCAAAAATTTGTTAGACAAGAATTTCTTTGCCAATCTCCAGAAATGATGTTTTTATATAACATTTGCAAGGCCTTTTACATACGATATAGACTGACTTATCAAAGCTATTAAATCAGGAATCATTGCTGGTGCTGCCATTGACTGTGATCCGGAGAGTTTTGGTGATACTCAAAACGCTTTTTATCAAAAAGCATTAAAAAATTCCAAAATCTTAGTAACTCCTCATATTGCCTTTTCTACCAAGCAGGCAAGTAAAAATTGAAGAGAAATAGCCATACAAAACATAGAATCATTTTTGAAATGAGAACCTCAAAATATTATAACAAAAAAATAATGTTTATAGATGCTAAATTTGATAGTGAAGGCAGTAAACTTGCCGAAAAGTTAACCTTTGTATGCAGTGATTTTGAATTTAAAAAAGAATTTGTAGACGAACTAAAAGAGAATAACTTTCTGAAATTTACGGACTCTGACAGTCTGCCGGACGTAGTAAACTGCCAGATATTGATATATTATGAAAATAATTCTTTTCTAAAAATAATATTTTTTGATCCGGATATATCTTTCTCTGCTAAAATCTATGAAGAACCGCTTTTAAACAAAGACTTTATAAATTGGGAAAAAATACATTGATTTTTTTGGATAGAGATAGAAGTCCCTATGGATTTCAAATGAATAGATTTTAATCTTCAATTGGAAATTTAGATCTTGTTTGGTGTTCTTACCCAGAAATAAAACTATATAATTAAATAAAAAAAAGAGTCTTATTGCAGACTCTTTTTATAAATATGGATTATAAATAATTTTTTATCAGATATGAATCTCTCTTGTTTGAGGATCAATTTTATCTATCTTTATCTTTTGCCAAGTTTTATCAATATAATTTTCTTCGAATTTCGGCCATTCTATACAAACATAATCAAAATCACTTATCATCTCAAGAATTCATTTTTCTATCAGGCTTTCAAAAGATTCTAGTCTGTACATATCTATATGCAATATCTTGTTTTCATAGATATTCAAATAAGTATAAGTTGGACTCTGCACGAGATCTGGCTCTATTCCAAGTCAGGAAGCGAATCATTTGATAAAATGTGTTTTCCCGGCTCACAAGTCTCCATAAAGCAAAATTTTTTTATTTTTCTTTGAATATTCCTTTCACAAATCTATCATTTCCTGTACAGATTTTATTATCATATTTTAATTTTTTCAATAAAACTTTTTTATAATAACCATTATACATTTTATTTCAACAAATTTTCTTTAATTTTTTTCTGAAAAGAATATTTATATACCCACGCTCTCAAACGGATCTATTATTCATAGACTCCATTTAAGTTATCTTTCACCTGCGAGTTTTGGAAGTCATTCACCCCATAAATAAAAGATATATTATATCTCTAAAATCTCAAACATACATTTATAAATCTCCAATTATGTCTTTTGTATCAAATCACCAATAGGTGTTGATACACAATCTCCATATCTCTTATAGCAAAAGTCTAAAAACTTTCTTAATCCTTCTTTGTAAATCATAAAATCATCATACAGAAAGAAGTTCTAGTAAGAAATTTTTTAAAAATTTAATTTTACATTTTTAGAGTTAATAAATGGTTAATTCTATATTTTTTTAACAAAATACAAATACTGGATATGCTAAAAAACGTTATAAAATAAGTTATTTGAATAATGTTTAAAAATCTTACAATTTTCTTACTAAAAGTATTGACAAATATATTTTTTTACAATATAATATATATGTTAAAATATATTTTATATCATAAGACATAAAAAAATGTGAGACATGTGAGGTAACTAGCTAGTATAAGCTGCATAAAGTTTTTCAAGAAAACTCAACAGACAAGTATCGTCAAATATTATTTGTAAAAGATCTGGATCATACCATTTACCGGATTTATCCATAATATCTTTTATAGCAGCAGGAATTGTCATATTTCTCCTGTCATATACTCTTTTTCAAAGCATAGCCTCCAGACAATCGGCTATAGCTAATACTTGTGATACAATAGGAATATCATTTCATGATAATCATTTAGGGTATCATGATCAGTTATGCCTCTCATGATGTAAAAATACGTCCATTCCAATCTCTCTAATATCTCTATACAATTCGCTGTCAGATTCAGCGTGATCAGCATATCATTTCAACAATCTTCTCAAAATAGTTATTCAAATATTAGAATGAGTTTTGAGATTAGCATATTCATCAGAACTCAACATTCATAATTTTCAAAGAATAACTCGCATTGTTCATATTTTCCCTATATCATGGATCACGGCCAAGGTATATTTATCTTTATCTTCTTCGGAGTCAAACATATTCAAAAACCTTTTTACTTTTTCTATATCATCTCAATATCTAGAAGTAAATTCTTCATTCTCCAATGCTTTATTCAACATATATTGTGTAATCATGTCCACCCTTTTATTATGTCAAGGAGAATAAAAAATATCTACTTTTTCAAGTACTTGTAGATACATTTTTATGTTTGTATCTAGGTGAATTAAATCAAAGTATCTATCATATAATCTTTGGGAGAGATAATATGATAAAGTTCACGCCGGACTACTATGCATATTTTTTAATATATATTCAGAAACTATAGAGGACACATTTATATTCTCTAAATCACCTGATTGAATATCTATAACGGATTCCATTAATTCATAAAAATAGTTCATTCACTCCTGATTTTCAGATGTGATTGACTGAAGTATTTTCCGAAGGTAATTATGTTCCAGAGTACCTTTTTCTATGTTCTCCATATTTATATCAGACATTAGTGACATAAACTCTTCTATAGATTTTGATATGGTATCCAAATCACATTTCCCCTCACTATTCAAAAAACAACAAAATTTCTTAACCTTTTTTAATAGCTTATTTGAGAAAGCAAGCAAGAAAACATTCAACAAATATATGTCCAAAATTATTGTGACAACTCATCTTTTTTCTCTGGCTGAAAATTGTATGGATTTATAATTTTCAGCTATGAATTTAGAACTATCTATAAGTTTTCTCAAAAGCTCTTTGTTGGCAAAATCACCATCCAAAGAACTAAATATATCTGTTGGAAGTTCAGTATATCAAAATAATTTCTCTCACTCTTCTATCTTGATTTCTCTAAAAAAATTCTTTATCATGAGTAAAATCGACTTTAGATAGACGATTTGTCATTCCATCATATCTTTTATAGAAACAGTAAGTTCTTTTGCTGATTTTCCGGCATCTTGAGTAATTCATTTAGATTCTATATGATCAAATAGTAATTTTATATACTGAAAACATCCATTACTCACCTCAAATAACAATGTGTACAGATTCTTATTCAATTGTGTTCTAATTTTACTTTCTGAATTTGAGAAATTCTCTCAAGATAAAGTATCAAGGATATCGTTTCAAGTCTTTTGATCTGAAAGCCAGTAAAACATATATGCAAAAATTCTTTCCAATTTCGTTTGAGCATTAAGGCTTATCATTCCTTTTGACTTTAATACATTGTAATGATCATAAAATTCTTTTATATATGGTTCCTGATATTTACATGCCAAACTGCCTATTCACAATCTAAATATCATCACATATATATATACTTTTACTATAAAAATCTTTATCTCTTCTCCATGAGATTCCAAAAATTCATGAATCCTATGTAATAATATAAGACTTTTTTCATAATCGTCTTGAGCCTTGAGAACTATTTTCACCAAAAAATTTATCAAATCTCCATCATTTAACTTTAACAATGCTCAAAACTTCTTGATATCCAAATCAATATCTGTAGAAGATTCAAGCATTTTATTTATAGCCATATCGTTTATATTGTTTATGAGAAATTGTAATATATCAACAGATTTAGCTGTATTTTGTATGTACCCTTTTCAAAGACGTTTAATATCATCAGGTAAATATGCCATTGATTTCTTTCAATGAAGAAAAACAAGACCTTTAAAATCCCTTTTTTCAAAAAACTCTACCAATTCAGAAACATTCTTATCCTCCAAATAAACATCTATAATAATTATGTCAAAATAACCAATTCACTTTTGTTCAATTTGTTTCATTATTTCTTCCCGACTATTAACCCTCGTTAAATTACTATCCCCATCTTTAATATTATAAACTCTATTTAACGAAGATGATAAGTTATTATCAGATTGTCATCAATTCACTCTCTGTGCAAATAAAATTTTTTGTGAAGACAATAAATTATTTTGAGTAATGGTATCTTCATCCCTCATAGGAATATCTATATAAATGGTTGTTCAACTATCTTGATCTGAAGTGAAAGATATTTTTCATCACAAAGATTCTGTTATTAGATGCGATAAATATGTTCATATTCAAGTTCATCATTCTTTTCAGGAAGTTATATATTTTTCAAAAAAAGTTGGTTGTATCTCTTTAGGAATTTCTCACTGATTAGTTACTCTCGCACTATATCATCAGTTTAGGATCTCTAGATTTATAACTGTTCAATCTGGAGCAGCTTCTATAGCGTTTTTTATAATATTAAAATATAAATGATATAAGAGTTTCTTATCAGAATATAATTTCAGTTCAGTGTCCAAAGAGATGTCAGCATTATCATAAAAATAATTCACTACTAGATTCCTACTTTTCATGGCATAGGAAAAAAGCATCTCAATCTCTCTAAAAATATCGAACAGATTTACTTCTTCAATATTTAATCTATAATTTCATTCTTCCAGTTGTATAAAATCGTCCTGTTCATCAATTATTCAAATAAGTTTCTTTATAACCTTAGTCAATTCATCTATAGGGACATCTCAAATAGCATCAAGTTCCTCTTGCAGACTTTCAAACAAAGTTTGTAATCATGCCAAAGGAGACCTCATTTCATGTCTTACTACTGACATCAGAGATTCCTGTCATCTTTGCTTGGCTGCGGTTTCGGTATTATCTATTCATATTCATAATATATGTGTTACATTTCATTTATCATCAAATAAAGGCACTTTTATAAACAATAAACTTTTAGTTTTTCAGCTTTTATCATTGTGGTCTATTCTACATGTTTTGGGCAATGCATCCAACACAACTTGAGCGTCACACATATCAATCTGTTCTCAAAAACTAGTAGGAAAAAATTTGTGTGCATCTCTTCACAATATAGTATTCATATCTTGTCATATAAAATCCAACAAGCCGTTATTCACAAGGATATAAGAGCCATCTACACTTTTTAGAGAAAGATAAGCCGGTATTTTATTTATTATTTTTAATAATGTTTCATTTTGTAACCCCATATCTTTTAGTTCTTTCTTAAGCCCATCATTTTCTCTTTCTCTATCAGACAATTCTTTTAACAACGATAAAATAGTAGCAGCAACTACTTCAGTGTGGGTATTCTCAATATATTCTTTTAACTGTTCTGGAGTCATTCATTCGAGAGTTGGCAATCAATCCCCTCTCCTTCTCATACTACTATCCATCTATTGTCTATAACTAAATACAAATTAATATATATTTTTCTCATAATTGCAATATAAAATCTGATTATTTATCAAGGAAAGAAATATTTTTCTTTTGCTCCCAACGCCTGTACATTCCCAGGATTAAGATGCAGACAAGCATCCAAAAACTGTTTTGATAAAGGCAGAGCGTCTTCCCTTCATGATTTTAGATAAACAGCTGAAATAAAACATGCCAATTTATCATCAACAACTTCTATCAATGTCTTACCATTTCTCCTCAAAAGGATTTCTACCCTATCTATCCACTTTATAGCTTCTTCATAATTTCACAAATAAAAGTGAGTTAAAAATATATTTAGATTTAGGTCTATATGGTCTCTATCCAGTTCTAACGCTTTTTCATAAAAAACGAGTGCTTTTTTATAACTTTCAAGTTTACTATAGCAGTATCATATTCAAACTAATATGTATAAATTCCAAATATTCTTCCCCATTTCCTTACTTTTATCCTTGAGTTCTTTAAGTTTGAGAGCTTTCATATAACTAGAAATTGCTGCATCGTAATTGCCCAGTTCTCTATCAAATTCCGCATATTCATAAAAAAGACGAAAATCCTCTGGTTTTATAAATTTCTCTTTACGTGGAAGCAATTTTTCCAGTTCCTGTTTTCATAATTCAAAGCATTGTCCTTTACTAGATTGTACTCATTGCAATCTTCAGCATTTCAAAAATTGTAAGGCAATAGCTAATTTATATTTTTTCTTTGATATTTTTGGACGATCTTTTAATACTTTATTCAAGACGGTGTTCAATACTTTAAAAGCCTGTTCAAATTCTCAATTTTGTAAAAGTTTTTTTATATAAAAAACGTCTCTACCCAATTCCAAAGGATTCAATTCATAAAGTTTTCAAAGAGTCTTTAATAATTTTTTCTCCTGATTCGTCTTTTTATACAAATTCGCTAATTTTTTCCAATATTCTATATAAAACAAATTAAGATTTATTGCCTGTAGATAAAAATGTTCTGAAGTTTTAAAGTAATAATGAGTCATTCATTGTATATCTTCATCTGTAAATCTAATAAATCTTAACAATTTATTAGAAAAACCTACTTTATTCAAAACATTAACTATATACCCAACCCTAAAATCCTTTATAACAGACAAATCTTCTTCAGTATAGCCCTTTGACAATAAAAAATCCTTTAGATCTATTCCTTTTTCTTTCAAAATTCTTTTTAATTTTATTATTTGTTCATAAAGTTTTTTTTCTATCCTCATTTGAAAGATATCGTCTACAGTATGACAAAAATTTTCATCGCTCGAGAGATCTCAAAGTTTTAAATATATATCTCCCATAAACATAGGAACTATAGAAGTATCTTCTTTCTTTTCTTTAAGCACATTACATGCATTAATCGCCCCAGACAAATTTCAAGCATCTATTCTCTGTTGTATTTGATTCTTCAACATATCAAACTCCTGCACAATTTCTGGCTTCACAACTCAAGCTAAATTTTCAATAATTTTATCTTCAGAAATCGGCAATAATAGAGCTTTATTTACTCCAAGTTCGGTTAAATATCCAATCTTTTGCTTATTTAATTCATAAGAAATATAAACTATATAAATTTTTGTATCTAAATCTACTTTTTCATTACTTCTATCTTTCAGCGTATTTTTCCTGATTTGATCAATCAATTGAATACATATCTTATTTCAAGATTCATCTTCTACTTTTTCATCCAATAATAATAATATTGGTCTATTTTCTCATTTTAAATTTTTTAATATAAATTCAATAAATTCTACTTCATTTCAAAAGTCTTTCATAGAACTTACTGAACTTAAACCCAGAGATCTTGAAACAATATTTTTTAAAGAAGACAAGATTGGGTTCCCTTTTTTCAAAAAAGTTAGTATCAATCCTTTCCCTCCTGTTAATTCCAAAAATTCTTTTAATGCAGAACGATTTGTCTGTTCCTCTTGAATAGACTTCGCTGAATTTACCGATGTTAAATTTTTTAAAAGACGCCTCCTTGTATGAGAAGAGTCTGATAGTGGTTTAGAAGTCGATATACGATCTTTCCCCGGAGGGACATTTATTGCCATATATTTTTAGATAATTAAGGATAATCAATATATTATATATATAAATATTTATTTCAAAATCAATAGTATTTAATTTTTTATATAATATATTGATTTATTTATATAATTATATATCATATAATTTATATTTATTATATTTTAAGATTGAATTTTGTTTTAAAATCTGTATAAAATAATATTGCTTTATTGATATTTAGTAAAAAAAAGTGATAACACTTTTAGATTTATTTGTTAAAAATTAATTAGTATGAGTTCAAATTATGATGCATCCTTTATTAAAGTTTTGGAATGACTGGAACCTGTGAGACAAAGACCTTGAATGTATATATGATCTACTGACAGCAGATGACTTCACCACATGGTATATGAAATAGTAGACAACGCTGTAGACGAAGCTCTTGCATGATTTTGTAAAAACATAACTGTAATAATATGAAAAGATAAATACATAACTGTATATGACGATGGTAGATGAATACCTGTAGATATACATCCAAAGACAGGAAGACCTGCTTTGGAAACTATACTTACAGTGTTGCACGCTGGTTGAAAATTTGAAAAAGGTGCTTACAAAGTTTCATGATGACTTCACGGAGTATGAGCTTCTGTAGTAAATGCTCTATCAAGTCATATGGTAGCTACTATCCACAAAGATTGAAAAGTATACCAACAAGAATATAGAAGATGAATAGTCCAATGAGATCTCATAGAACTTGGAGAAACAGATAAATCCTGATCTATTATCAAATTTTTAGCTGACGAGACTATCTTCGAAACTCTTGAATACAGCTACTCTACTCTATCTGCCAGACTAAAACACGGGGCTTATCTTACACCTTGAGTAACATTTACAATCCTTGATGAAAGAACTTGAGAAACAGAAAGATTTTATTATGAGTGAGGGATAAAAACCTGGCTTAGCAATCTTGTAGGAGAACAAAAAATACTATCTCCTATATATTTCATATCAAAAGAAGGAAAAGATGTGCTTGCTGAAATTTCTCTACAATTTGTAAATTCAACAAATTCAAATCTATTATCATTTGTAAATAATATTACTACAAACGATGGCTGAACACATGTTATTGGCTTCAAAAATGCTATGCTAAAAGTAGTAAACGAAATGTCCGAAACATTATGAGAAACAGACAAAAAAATATGAGAATACCAAATATGAGATGTAATGGATTGACTTTACACTATTATCAGTGTAAAAATCCCTGAACCACAGTTTGAATGACAGACCAAATGAAGACTTTGAAATTCATATGTAAAAAAAGAAGTAGAACAAATAGTCTACGAAGCTCTGAAACAGATATTTACAGAAGAACCAGAAAAATTCAAAGCAATACTAGAGAAAGTTAAACTTTCTGCAAAAGCTAGACTTGCTGCAAAACTTGCCAGAGAAACAGTTTTGAGAAAGAACGCTCTTTTTGGCGGTGTATTACCGGGCAAACTCGCAGACTGCAGACATAAGAGTAAAGATAATGCAGAACTGTTTATAGTAGAGGGTGATAGTGCTGGTGGATCTGCCAAACAATGAAGAGATAGTCTTTTCCAGGCTATACTCCCTTTAAGAGGTAAGATCTTGAATACAGAACAGGCTGCTCTACAAAGAATAATGGAAAACAACGAAATAAAATCTCTTATCACTGCAATATGATGTTGAATCAAAGAAAGTTATGAAGAAGATAAATTAAGATACAATAAAATAATAATAATGACTGATGCTGACGTAGACGGTGCACATATCAGGACACTGCTTCTAACTTTTTTCTTTAGGTATATGAGACCGATGATCCAAAACTGACACTTATTTATAGCAGTATCTCCTCTTTACAAAATCACTCAATGAAAAAACCAATATTACATATATCCCGACGAATGAGATCTTAATAGCGCTGTAAGCAAACTATGACTCAGAGATGCTAAATATGAAGTACAAAGATACAAAGGTCTAGGAGAAATGAATGCTGAACAACTATGGGAAACAACTATGGATCCTGACAATAGAAAACTTATACAGGTAAATATAGAAGACGCTGAAGCTGCTGACAGATTATTTAGAATACTTATGGGAGAAGATGTTGGCGCTAGAAAACATTTTATCCTTACTCATGCAAAAAACGTTTCTGAACTTGATTTATAAGACAAAGTCTTTTATATAATAACTTTTTTTTATGGAAAAATTCCTAACTTTAAAAAGATTTCAATTTATAATATGACTAATTTTTTTAATATTCCTATGACTAATAGTTATTTTTATACTAAATAATTATACTCCTGAAAAAATAGAAAGTAAAATAAAAGTTACAATGAAAATTTTTTCTCCAGATTTTAAAGCTAATTATTGAATACCAAGCAGATTTACCTGCGACGGAGATAATATAAATCCTGAAATTGATATATCAAATATCCCTGCCAATGCAAAGACTTTAGCTATCACACTACAGGATCCTGACGCACTAACAGAAAAACCATGGGTGCACTGGCTTTTATGGAATATACCAAGTTCATCTTACGTCAAAATAGAACAATGAAAAATACCTCTATCTATCCAGCAATGAATGAATGACTTTGAAAAAATATGACGGTGATGACCTTGCCCTCCCAAATGAAACTGAAAACACAGATATTTTTTTAAAGTATATGCATTGGATGTTGCTCTGGATCTAAACCAAAATTCAAACTTTGACGACCTCACAAATGCTATGCAAAACCACATTATTACAAAATCAGAATTGATGTGAACTTATGAAAGGAATTAATAAAGAGTTAATATTGACTTTAATTAATAAATAATTATTATACTAATATATTTTTTATTAAAACTTGAGGAAATATGGAACTATGAAACGCAGTTACATCTGTAAAAAAGACTCCTGAAATCAAGATCTCTATGATAGATTCTCCAGAGAACAAACTCTCTAACATTCTCAACATAGAAAATTTTAATCTAATAAATCTTGACGATCTAGAGTCTGAAGAATTAATTTTAGTTTGATCTATTTTTCATACAAAAATCCAGGAAATAAAAAAAATATTAAAATCAAGAAATATCGGGAAATCATTATTCAAAAAGTTTTTAAAAAAATATTGATTTCTAGCATTTTGTATTTGGGAAGAATTCAAAAGTTCATCACCTCAAATAGAAGATATTTTTGATATCATCAGAGAAGAAATTTTAAACGAAAAGCATTTATCTTTACAGGCTTTTCTACGACAACTCTTATCACACAAACGTATTTCTACTGCAGACTACAACACCCTTACTCAATGAATAATTTGATTTGAAGATACTACAATAAAATACTTATTAAATAAAATATCCAAGGAAAAAGACCTTATAAAATTATACCAAGAAAAAAAGTGATACGAAGCAGAAATTTTTGAAAAGGTATCGGAGCTAAAAAATCCTTCAAAGGAAATATTATATTTCGTGATAAATAATTTTG
>CALFEN010000002.1 GCA_937950065.1 uncultured bacterium
TCCATTTCAAAATACCTAAAAGTAGAAGTAAATTCGTCTACTTTCTGCTCTACCAAATCTTCATATCTCGAGTAATTTGAAACTATATTTTTGATATAATCAAAATCTATTCATTCCTCTTTTTCTTTTTTAAACAAAAATTCTGTTAAGTACTCTATATCATCTTGCCAATTGTCAATCGTATAGTAGCCTTTTAACAGATCTTTCGTTTGTTGCTTTTCAGCATCATCAGTTTGAACAAAATTTACATCTTTCTCTACTTTAAAAATTTCTTCCAAAAGATTTTGCTTTTCAGCAAACTGCTCTACAAAAAATTTTTCATATAAGTAGGTAAGAACTATTTTTCTCGCATTTATTCTAGATTTTATATTCATTAGAAATATTTATTATGCTTCTAATATTTTTTCTTTTGATTTTGTTTTGATAGTCAAAACTTGCTGATTTCCATAATATCAACATACTTTACATACTCTGTGAGCCAATTTATCAGCCCCGCAGTTTGAACATTTTACTACGTTTATAGCATTTGATAATTTTTTCAATACAGATCTTTGCCAAATAGCGTGTCTTCTGTTTCTTCTCATTATAGAAACCTTCTGTGTAGGTATAACCATTTTTTCAACCTTTAATATTTTAAAAACATAACAATCGCTTTGCGACTCTCAAATTATTAACAGACTATTTATATTTCAGATATAATTTATTACAAACTATTTTGAATAATTCTTCTAAACTTATCTTTATATCAAGAAATATTAATTTTTTGCCAAAACATCAACAAATGTTTTTAGATATACTTTACCATCAAATCTTGTTACTTTTTTCTTTCTAAAAGAAACCACTCCATCTATATCTGCATGAAGTGAAAAATCTCTTCCTTTGTAAACATTATTTCATGCTTCATATTTATCTCATTTTTGTCTAATAACAATATTTCATGCTTTAGCCTCTTGTCATCCAAATATCTTCACTCATCTGTACTTTGGATTAGAGTCTCTAAGATTTTTTGCGCTTCACGCTGCCTTTTTGTGTGCCATTTAAATTACTTTAATTATAAACAATTTGAAAAACAAGTATTATTTTATAATCATTTTTACTTTTTTTTCAATAGTATTTTATAGATTTTTAATCTGTATAATATTGATCTATAGAAACCTCTCCGTTTGGTAAAACTTCTTCTACTTCAGGTGTCTCTACTTCTTCTTCCTGGAAAACATTATCTCATCTTTTATACATTTCTCATATAGGAAGCAATCTTCATATAATTACGTTTGATTTGAGATCTTCCAAATAATCTATAGATCATTTGGTGGATGCGTCTACCATCACTCTCATAGTTTCCTGGAACGATGCAGCTGAAAGCCATGATACGGTTTCCTTGGCAACCTGTGTCAAACCAAGTACCAATCTTTCTCATCTGGCTGGCAGTTTACCTTGTTTCTCTAGATTTTCATTTATAGTCAAGAAATCTTCGTATTTTACTATACTTCATGGAATAAATGTACTATCTCCTGAATCCTCTATCAAAACCTTGGAGAATAACTGTTTTACTATTATTTCCATATATTTATCATTAACGTCCTGTCACTGTGATACATAAACTTTCTTGATTTCTCTAACAATATATTTTTGTGATTCTATATCTCATACTATAGTTTTATATTCTTTAACATCAAGAGCTCATGATGAAAGTATCTGTCATTTGAATACTCTTGCTCATTCCTTAATTCTCAAAGTAGTTCATACAGACAACGCCTTTTTTGCTTTATTTATTACTCACAAAACTATATGATCTTTTGCTGTCTCTATTACCTGTCATTCTTCTTTTACTTTAAGCTGTGATTTTCATTTTTTTGCATAAGTCTCACCTCTTTTTAGCATTTGTCATTTTTTCACGATCTTTTCATATTCAGGTTTGATAATATATATCTGTGGTTCTGGATCTGAAACTACCTCTACTTCAGTAGTCTTACCAACTTCTGATATATGAACTATACCATCTGATGGACTAATAATAGCAGGTTTTTTTGGTCTTCTAACTTCAAAAAGTTCTTCAACTCTCTTAATACCCTGTGTAATATCTCATTCACCAGCAGAAGCAATACCTCATGTATGGAACGTACGCATAGTAAGCTGTGTTCAAGGCTCTCATATAGACTGTGAGGCGATTACTCATATAGCTGCTCATATCTCTATAAGTTGCCTTTTGGAAAGATCCATACCATAACATTTTTGACATACTCCGCTTGAAGTACGGCAAGTAAGCGGAGATCTTACTTTAATAAAATCCAAATTCAGTTTACTTATAGCAATTGATTTTTCTTTATCAAGCATTTCTCAAGCTCCATACATTATATTTCAATCTTTGTCAGTAATATCTTCAACTAATACTCTTCCGTAGATAAGATCTTCAAATTTTTCTCATCTAACCTCTGCTTCTTCTTTATTTACTATTATTCATTCACTAGTGCCGCAGTCTTCTTCTCTAATGATAACTTCCTGTGATGAATCTACAAGCCTTCTTGTAAGATAACCTGATTCAGCAGTTCTCAAAGCTGTATCAGCTTTTCATTTTCTAGCTCAGTGAGCAGAAATAAAATATTCAATAGGAGTAAATCATTCTATAAGAGAAGCTTTGATAGGAAGTTCAATAATCTCTCATGATGGAGAAGCTACAAGTCATTTCATACCTGAAAGCTGTGTCAACTGAGAATAATTTCACCTAGCTCATGAATCAATAAGAGAATATATATCATTTCATGGTTTATAATTATCTTTTACAAGTCTTTCTATCTCTACTTTGATATCTGACCGTGTTTTGATGATAAGTCTATGTTTTTCATCATCTGATATAAATCATTTATACCAGAAATTATGAATCTCATTTACAGCATCATCTCATACCTTTAAAAGGTCCTGTTTTTTACCTGGAACTGCAAGATCAAACACATTGATACTAATAGATGAAAGTGTAGCAAATCTAAATCACCAATCTTTTAATTCGTCAGCAATTTTTACTGTCACTTCTCTACCATATGTATCATAAATATTATCAAGAATTCTTTTTAATTGTTTCTTACCAATCTTTTCGTTGATAAATCTAATCTTTTCTGGTAATATATAATTAAATAAAACTCTTCATACTGTAGTCTCCAAAGGTTTACCGTCGTGAGTTAACATAACGTAATCTCTTAATCAGATATTTCAATTATAATATTTATCAACAACATCTTCTATATTCCTAAATCTACCAACAATTCAAACTGTTTTATTCCAGTCATCAGTAAGATTGTATACTCATAGCACCATATCCTGTGTATGAGTAATAATAGGTTCTCATGAAGCTGGTTTCAAAATATTTTGATCTGAAGCTATAAGATTTTTTGCTTCGTCTTGTGCTTCTTGGGATAATGGAAGATGTACCGCCATCTGATCTCAATCGAAGTCAGCATTGCAAGCAGGACAAACCAACGGATGAATCCTTATAGTTTTTCAAGGCATAAGTTTTACCCTAAAAGCCTGTATTCAAAGTCTGTGCAATGTAGGGGCACGATTTAGAAGAACATATTTACCTTTTATAACTTCTTCAAGTATTTTCAAAGCTATAGGATCTTCTTCTTTTATCAATTTTTCAGCCTGCTTTGGAGTATGAGCTATTTTCATCTCTATCAGCTTGCCGATAATAAAAGGAGTAAACATCCTTACCGCTATATAAAGTGGAAGTCAACATTCATCAAGTTTGAGTCATGGTCATACTGTAATTACAGAACGTCATGAATAATCAACTCTTTTTCACAAAAGATTTTTCCTAAAAATTCATTCTTTACCTGAAAGCATATCTGTCAAAGATTTGAAAACTTTAACTCATGCTCATTTGGCAAGAGAATCTTTTTCTCATACGATAAGATTATTTACAGATTCCTGCAAAAGTCTAATTTCATTTTTTTTGATAACTTCTGGCATACCTGCCTCTATCATCTTTTTTAGTCTTAAATTCCTCATCAGTACCCTTCTATAAAAAAGGTTGATATCTGATGAAGCAAATTTACCTCATTCAAGCTGAACTACAGGTCTAAGATCAGGTGGAATTACTGGAAGATTTCTAAGTACCATCCGTTCTGGTCTGAGTCCAGAAACATGTAAATTTATAAGCAATCTAAGTTTTTTGAATGCCTTTTCTCTTTCCAATGATTTTAAATTGGAAAATCTTTTTAACATAAGTTTTATTTCTCCAAAAACGTCTATTTTTTCTAGGAGATATGTCAAAGCATGAGCTCATGACATAAATTTAAAAATTCATTCATATCTATAAAAAATATTTCTATAATCTGATTCAAGGATTGTGGATCAAATCTTCAAATTTGCCAAAATTGATTTTATTCTGCTGTAATCTTTCTCAAGTCTGGCAAGATTATCTGAATAAAGTTTTTCCAATTCCTGTTTTTTTTGTTTGAGCTCTTCCCCACTAAAATTATCTTTTTGAGTAGTAAGATCTCACATTTCATCTTTGAAAATCTTTTCAAGTTCTGTAAGTTTGTTTTGATAATCTTTATCCAAATTGGCTAAAGCATTTTTCTTTTGCTTGTCATCTACGTCTACTACTATATATTTCACAAAATATAATATTTTTTCAATTTCTTTTACAGAAAGATCAAGCAAAAGTCATACCCTAGATGGAGTGGCTTTGATATACCATACGTGAACTACAGGAGCAGAAAGTTCTATATGTCACATTCTCTCTCTTCTCACTCTAGTATTAGTAACTTCTACCAAACATTTATCACAGATAATTCATTTGTATCTTACTCATTTGTACTTACCACAGCTACATTCGTAATTTCTCATAGGACCAAAGATTGTCTCACAAAAAAGTCATTTTTGCTTTGGCTTACCGGTTCTGTAATTTATAGTATCAGGAGATTCCACACTACCGTGAGACCAGTTTTTGATATCTTCTGGTGATGCCAAGTTCACCATAAGTCAATCGAATTTTTTTGATATCATAGAAATATTTTTTTATTATTTAAAATATTTTATTCAAGTTCGCCAAAATCTTCCAAATCTTGCATTACGTCATTCATAATTTCCTGTCTCTCTTCGTTTTCATCTATTCAAGTATCTTCTCATATTGTTATTGAATCTTTTGCTGTTATTCATTTAAGTCATAATTCCACAATCTTTTTTGTTCTCTCTTGATGTATAACATCTATCTCGTCTTTTGTCAAAGGCAATATATTTTGTCATATTCATTTAAGCACATACATGAGCAGATTAAAACTTTCTGGAAGTCATGAAACTCTAATCCTTCATCATTTGATAATAGATTCATAAGCCTTATTTCTACCAAGTACATCATCTGACTTGATAGTAAGAATTTCCTGCAAAGTATATATTGCTGAATATGCTTCAAGAGCCCAAACTTCCATTTCTCCGAATCTCTGTCATCATTCTCTGGCTTTACCACCTAGAGGCTGTTGAGTAATAAGAGAGTATGGTCATACAGATCTTGCATGTATTTTATCTTCTACCATATGTACAAGCTTTAACATATGCATATATCATACAGTCACTCTGTTTGGATAAGGTTGTCATGTTCTTCAATCATAAAGCTGGGATTTTCCATCACTGCTAAGATTTTCAAGTTTCTTTACAATTTCTTTATCAGTATTTATTTCTTCAAGTTTATTTTTAATCTTTTCTATCTTCATATCTTCCACGCTAAAACCAGAAAATAATGGTATAGCAAAACTGTGTCATATAGCTTTGGCTATCAAACCAAGCTGTGTTTCCAAAGTCTGTCAGATATTCATACGAGACAATACTCAAAGTGGATTAAGCATTACATCTACAGGTTGACCGTCTTCTGTATAAGGCATATCTTCTTCAGGTACAACTATTGATATAATTCATTTATTTCAGTGTCTTCAAGCAACTTTATCTCATACTTCTATTTTTCTGGTAGATGCTACAAAAACTTTGATCTTTTTCCTTACTCAAGCAGGAAGAGAATCTCATTTTCTGGCATCAAGAACAACTACATCTATCACTTTACCATCACTTCATGAAGGCAGATACAATGAAGTGTCTCTGTAACTTTTGGATTTATCACCAAAGATAGCCTGAATAAGCTTTTCTTCTGGAGACAAGTCTCCTTCACTTTTTGGAGTTATCTTTCATACAAGTATATATCATCATTTTACAGTAGCTCAAATTCTGATAATACCTTCATCATCAAGGTTTTTTAGCTTTGACAATGATACTCAAGGAATATCGTTTGTAGTTTCTTCAGGGCCGAGTTTAGTATCAGCTACTTCTATTTCATATTCTTCTATATGTATAGAAGTAAGTCTATCTTCTTTTACAAGTCTCTGTGATAATACTACTGCATCTTCGTAATTATATCATTCCCACGGCATAAATGCAACCTTAAGATTAGTACCAAGAGCTATCTCTCATCATACTACTGAAGGTCATTCAGCAAGTATATCTCATTTATTTATTGTCTGTCAGAGTGATACTTTTGCCCATTGGTGTATAACACTTTTCTGGTTTGATTTTTTAAATGTTATAAGAGGATATTCTTTAGTTCAAAGTTTTTTATATTTTATTTTGATTCTTCATCAATCTACATAAATAACTTCTCATTCGTCTTCAGCTTTTACTACAGCATAAGTCATGTCTGCGATTTCCTCTTCAAGTCATGTTCATACAAGCGGAGCCTGTGGTTTTACAAGCGGCACTGCCTGTCTCTGCATGTTTGTACCCATAGCAGCACGCACAGCATCATCATGGTCCACAAATGGGATAAGAGAAGTATTGGCACTAAATATTTGAGAAGGATTTACATCTACATGAGTAATATCATTTACATAAAAAACTTCCATAGTCATAAAATGTCTAGCTGGGACTCTTTTTTGCAAAATATTTTTATTGTGATCCAAAGGCATAGTAATATCTGCTATAATATATTTCTCATCAAATTCAGGAGATATATATTCTACTTCATCAGTCAAAAATGGTCTTACTTTAATTTCAAATCATTTTGTACCGTAAACTTTTTCTATGGCTTTAGCATCTTTTTCTGTAATATAATCTCCATCTTTTACCAAAATTTTTCCTTTTTCATCTACGATATCTTCATCAGCTATCCTATCAAGTAAATTATCTTTTCATACAACAACTTTTTTTTGTACTTTTACAGCTGGAGTCTCAATAAAACCATCTTCATTGATCCTACTATAAAGGGACTGATAAACCACAAGTCAGATATTTTGTCATTCTGGAGTTTCAATAGGGCATATTCTTCAGTAATGAGACTGATGAACGTCACGAACCTCAAATGTTGTTGTTTCTCTTTTTAATCAGCCAGGGCCGAGAGCTGTAATTCTTCTTTTGTGTTCTATTTCAGCCAAAGGATTGATCTGATCCAAAAACTGTGAAAGCTGTGATGTAGCAAAGAAACTTTTGATAGAATTGTCTATAATTTTGAAATTTGCCAAATCTGTAAGTTTTATAGCTTCTTCTACGTTCAATACACTAAGTTTTCATTTTACACTCTTTACAAATTTTTTCATCACCATTTGAAGATGAGAAGCTAGTATTTCTCACATTGTTCTTATTCTCCTGTTTGACAAATGATCTATATCATCAAGATAATAATTTCTTTTATTATTTGCAAGATTTATAAGATATTTGATAGCTTGAACCAAGTCTTCTGCATCAAATAAATTTGAAGCAGGTTTGTCAAGAGGCTTTTTGATTCAAAGTTTTGCATTAATCTTTCTTCTTGCGATTCTTCAAAGATGTATTCTATTTTGATCCAAAAACAAAGACTTGATATAATCGATGGCACTATCAGGATCAATAACTTCACCTGGTCTTATCTTATTATAAATAAACACTGCAGCATCCTGCATGTCTATTGTACTATCTTTCTCCAATGTATATTTAATATAATCAAAATCTTCTTCGTCTACAGAATCTTTAAAAAGAGCTATAATAGAATCATCTGTTTCAAAACCAAATAATCTCAAAAATG
>CALFEN010000003.1 GCA_937950065.1 uncultured bacterium
ATGACAGGCTCGGTGAGGAACAATTTCAGGAATTGCTCAAAATGAGAGATATGGAAAAAAGAGTTAAAGAAAATCCTGATGACGAAGACGCTCTTGACCAATTAATAAAGTCTGAAGTATTTTATATAAAAGATGAAATGCCTACCAACATATTTGGAACACAAGCATGATCTGCCTTGGAAGGAGCTTATATAAATATGTTCGCCGACAGCAAAGTGGATGATATAAAAAAATCAGAAGAAGCAAAAAGTGATTTCCAAGATATATATTGATGATTTTGAGCATACTTTGAACAACTCAGAGCGCCTAATATGCTGGCAGCATTGCAGGCTATGGTTAGTAAAATAACTTGAGAATGATTATATAAGGAATTTTATAGATGTATGCTAATCCCCGTAATAAGTGGAGTATCCAAATTTAATTGGGTAACAAACAACAGAGATCAATTTAAAGCTATATGAAGAACCTACGCATTACCTATAACAACTTTTGTAGACGATGCAAATTGAGCTGAAAAAATAGTAAAAATTATAGACTATATATCAAAAAAAGCATGATTATCATGAGATATGATCTTTTCCAAAGCAATATGATGGAAAAAAGAAAATATGACGATGGAAAATTATTCTCCAGGACATATCAAAATGCATAAAAAACTTGAATGATGGTGGGCAAGTTATGGAGACATGGTGATAAGATCTCTAAATTATTGAGAAGACTACATACTAAAAGCTCAAGAAGACGAAAAATGTGATCATCAGACAAAAGCTGTAATAAAAGAATATATAGATACAAAAGTAAATAAAGAAAATGTAGAAGAATGGACTTCCAGTACAAAAGGATTCATATCTGCTGAAGTGATGCCATTTTATAGGAACTGAATATTTAATCTATGAGCATGACCTATAGAAAATTTTATGCTTACTTACAATGATGGCAATTTCAAACATAAATTTGCTCAAGGTATGTGGGAGACTCTACAAAACAAATTGATAAATATGAATTCAAAAGGAGCAAATAAATATGAAGTTAAATTCATGCTGCAAAAACACTATACTTGGTTCAAAAAGCAATATTATGAGGATATAAAATATATGGTATCAGCGTTGAGTAAAATAAAAAATGAAGGAGAAGACGCTTACAAATACCTCACCCCTTTTATGAAGAGACAAATCTCAAGAAAGAAAAAGGATAATGATGTGCCTGAAATAATAGACAATACCCTTTGAGAATTCCAAAAATTCTTTATAAAAAACATAGACTTAATAGATAAAGACATGGTAAAAGATGTTTTTGGAGAACAAATAGCAGAAAGCTTTAGACCTCAAATTGTTGAAAACTTCAATCCTTGATGATACGCTTGAAGTAAATTAAAATCTATAAGAGATAATAAAAAATTTATAGAACATTTCGAAAACGATTTTTCCTTTAGAGACGCTAACAATTATGACGAATACCTTGAGGCAGCATAAAAAACATTTAAAAAATTTAATAATACACAAATAAAAAATGACTTGAGAAAACTCTTGAAATGCAAGTTCCAGCACAAATAATACCTTTTTTTTCCTGAATTTCGAAGATTTTTGGAGATTGTTTCTAAAGGTTATACTAGCGATAGTAATAGTTCTTATACTAATTATAATTTCACGATTTATCAAAGAATTCATAAAAAAGAAGATTATTATGAATGTGATAAAGGAAAACGATGAATACTCAAGAAAAGTGTGAATTCTTGTTTCTGATGTTGTGTTTTATACGTTAGTAGTGTTTTCTGTATTTATATGATTTGAAGTGCTTGGATTTGAAGTATGAATCATACTTTGATGAATATCTTTTTGAATATGATTTGCATTTAAAGAAATATTGGGAAACATGATTGCATGAATAATGCTGCTTAGTACCAAAGAATTCCAACTTTGAGATATTATAGAAATACAAGCAGATTCAAGCAACGCATATTTCGGCAGGATTGAAGAAATAACTATCAGATATACAGTTATAAGAACTTTGGAATTAAGAAAGATAATAATGCCAAATTTTAACCTTATCACATGTCCGATAAAAACTTTTACTTCTGAAGATATAGTAAGACTCGAAACAACCTTTAGTCTGCACTATGATACAGACTTGGAAAAAGCTGAAGAAATAATAAAAGAAGCTATAAACCAGATAGATTACGTTGTAGAAAAAGACAAAACAAGGATACTTCTCGATAGCTTTGGAGACAGCGGAATAATAATAAAAGCTCAATATTTCTTTGATCCAAACGCATGAGAACTTGTACCAGTAGTGCAATCAGATGTAAACAAAATAATAAATGATGCATGCAAAAAGAAATGAGTAATAATGTCTTACCCTCACACTGTACTTACAGTAGATAAAAATGATAAGAATCTTTTAGGAAGTCTACTATTTCTTATGAAAAAATCCAAAGAATAATTACTTATATTTTCTATATCAGACAAAAAATAAAAATCTCAATAGATTTTTATCTTTTTAGTTATAATTTTTACATTTATTTTTTAATCTAAAAAAATGAAACAATTTCTACTTAAATCTATTTTATTTAGTGTTATATTTTTTGGATTTGGTATTATAGCCTTTATAGTTATAAAAGCTCGGCAATCTTCATCCAGCTGACTGACCGTGGATAGCAGTAATCCTGCCACTCTATATGTCGGAGCAGGCGAAACTTTGACAGCGGCAAAACGAAATAAATTGGTACAAAACGCTGTGCGGGAAGAAGTCGTTACAACAGACACTGCAGTATTTGATAATAATTGCGATCGGAAACGGCAAATAGATTACTCTACTTATGATAATATATATTACTCTACAAATATAAGAAATGATTGATCAAGAATAACATATTCTAATTCAACGAGTGATTATTATGTAGAAAATACATCTAAATGAACTACAAAATATAATGGAAGTGATGCTCGAACTAATCTACATATTTGGAAAAGATGCAAATAATTTTATAATTTATATAAATTTTGACTTATTTCAGGATATTATAAATTTTGAACCATATAAAGAACTTTTTGTAGCTCTGATAGAATGATGAGAATATAATGAAAGTTGACAAACTTATATATTTGATAAAAAAACAACAAATCCTGATAATCTTTCTGCCGCAGAATATTATTTTAGAGATGATATTTATAAAATAGCTCTAAATTTAAATAATTATCAGCCTTCTCTTTGAGAACACATCAAAACAGTGGAACCAAATAAAAATATTTTAGGGTCTTCCCCAGTTACGGATTAAAATGTTTCAAAATTTTTAATAATTCT
>CALFEN010000004.1 GCA_937950065.1 uncultured bacterium
AAAAACAATCAAAAAATAAACTTCTTGATGTCATAATTCAACTAAAAAAATAATGAAAGAATATTATTTTATAAGCGATCTACATATATGAGGAGATTATATGCTCCAAAACTGTGAATTTGAAGAAGAACTCATAATATTTTTGAAATCCTTGGAAACAAAAGATAAAAATACAGAGCTTATCATGGTTTGAGATATATTTGGGTTGCGAGAAGTTATCACTGTAGATGGCGCCGACAAACTAAAAAAAATAATAGACGACAATAACAAAATCTTTGAACAGTTTAAAGCAACTGGTGAAAAAATAGACATTACTGTAATCCCCTGAAATCACGATTATGAATTGGTATTGTACCCGGAAATGGAGAAGATACTAAAGACATACAACATAAAACTTGAAAAAAAAGTTTACATAACCAGACCTATAGGAAACAAAAAAATACGGATAGAACATTGAAATCAATTTGACAAATATTGATATATCAAAGATTTTGGAAGGAATAACTATTTTCCCCCATGATACTTTATATCGAGAAATCTGGTAATGGAAATGGGACAGGTCGCCATGGACAAAAAACAAAAATGGCTTTGAGATCTCAAGTACACTGACGTAGACAGAACATTTTCTCGAGCCATATCCAATTATTTTTATAGAGAATTAAATCCTCTTATCAGATATTTTGTTGTTCCATTTTTACTATTATTTTCTTTTAGCTTTATAGTTCTAATATGATTACTGCTACAAAAATTTGGTATTATAAAAACTAATTATTTGTCTGATCTGTGACATTTCTTTGGTATATTTGGTAATATATTGGATCTTGTTATATGGGTAGATATTTTTTTCATAGTCATTTTGGCTATATTCTTTATACCCTACAAATTACTTCTCAAAGACTTCAAAAAATTCCTAAAAAGATACGGTTTTTCGAATTCTTTCTTCAAAGGAGATGAATTATTTAAATACAAAGATAATATTTTTGATATTTTTTATAAACATCCCAAAGTCAGCATTTTTATTTTTGGACACACACACAGACCGCTTTTGGAAAAGATATGAGGGAAAGTAATTATAAATACCTGAACATGGTTAAAATCTTTTATCAAAGTAAGATCTTGGCCAAGATTTTTATTTAGTGTGTATTATCCTTACTACAATCTATGATATTTCCATATATATCAGGAAGGGAAACAGGCCATCATAAAATATCACAAAATCCACAAAAAAATAAAATATAAATTTACAATACTTGAAAGCATCGCTATACTAGGTAAAAAGCCTAAAATCAAGAATAAAATCCCGACTACCAACAAGATAAATCTATAAAAAAGTTTTGCATTTTGACTTTAAATTTGTAAAAATACTATATTTATCTCTTAACTATAAAAAAAATGAAGTTATATAAAAAATTTGTTTTTTTACTATTTTTGGGTTTAAGTTTTTCTTGTAGTTTTGCCTTGGATATAGACAAAACTCAAGTACAGTCTTTTGTCCAAAGTAAAATTGATAAAAACTGACAGCAGCGAACACAACAAGCCATAGATAAGATATCTCAAAAATTGGAATCTCTCACTTGAGAAAAACAGGAAGTTGCAAAAGTTTTACTTGAAGTGTTACAAAATTCTTTAGACGCTTGAGAGAATACCAAGATAATAAAGAGGGAAGACGTAGATAAAAGTTACAAATGGGATCTTACACAGATATATACTGATCTTGATGAATGGCAGAAAGATTATAAAAAAGCTGGGGAGATGATATGATCTATCTGAAACTACAAATGAAAACTAAATAACGACAGTAGTCTCTTGGAGTATCTTAAGTCAAACGACGAGATATCTCAATTGACAGACAAACTAGATATATATGTTTCTCTCTGGAAATCTATTGATAACAAAAACGTTGAAATAGATAAACTTTCTCAACAAATAAATTCATTGTATTCTCAATATAATATGAATACAGCATTTTTTAAGGTAGAGATAAAAAACTTTGATGATGAGAAATTAAATTCTCTGATAAACAATAAAGATTTCATTAATTATAAATCTATTTTCCAAAAAATAAAAAACAAAAAGCCCTATATCTTATCACAGAGAGAAGAGGATCTAATCGCAAAATTTTCTGATTCATACATCCCTTTTAGCAGCATATACGATGCTCTTATAGATTGAGACATTACTTATCCACAAATCACAGACCCAAACTGAAATAAAATCATGACAAATTACGCAAATATGTATTCAGCATGGAATAATTACGATAGGAACTTTAGAAAAGAATATACAGAAAAATTTTATAATAAATACAGAGAATTTAAAAACACACTCGGAGCTTTGTTTGTCTCACATATCAAAGAAGCCACAGCTGATGCAAAAGCAAGAGGGTATGATAGTGTCCTTGCTGTCAAATATTTGAACAACAATCTTTCTACCAAAATCTATGACAACCTGATAAACGTAGCAAACAAGGATCTAGACACATTTCATAGATATATAAAATTGAGAAAGGAATACTTATGACTGGAATGAGTACATTATTACGATATATTCGTCTCTCTAGAAAAATACTCTCAAAACTGAATCTCTTATGAAGAATCCAAAAATATGATATTGAACGGACTATCAAAATTATGAACAGACTACATATCATGATTGAATAAGGCGTTCAACAACAACTGGATAGATGTTTACCAGTCAGACAATAAATGATGATGAGCATTTTGTACTAGCATATATTTGTCTCATCCATTCCTTCTTATAAACTTCAATAATACTATAGATGATATGAGTAGTTTGGCTCATGAACTTTGACATGCTATGAACTTTTATTTTACATCACAAAAACAACCCTACTCTGTAAGTAATCCTTCATATCCGGTAGAAGTGCCTTCTATTAGTAATGAACTAATACTATTTAGATGATTGGCAGATAGAGCAACTTCAGATAAAGATAAACTATATTACTTGGATAGATATCTATCTATTTTAAATTTAAGTTTCCGGAGAGCTGCTATGTATGGAGAATTTGAGAGAAGCATATATGACAAAGCATGGTCATGAGAAGCGCTATCATATCAGACACTAGATTCCAAATTCGAAGAACTATTCAAAAAATATTATTGACCTGATTTTGTACGAGATGAATATTTGGATATAGAACGGGCTATCAAACCTCATTTTTTCTCTACATACTATACTCATGAATATGCTATCTCCGCAGCGATAGCAAACCAGATTGCTATAAATATATACAATGATAAAGCAGGATTTACTTGAGAATATATAAACTTTATAAGCCAATGAAGCAGCAAGACTCCTGCAGAAACTCTCAAAGAAATTTGAATAGATATAAATAACCCTTCTTATATTGAGAGCGTATCAGATACAGAAAATGAAATAATGAATGAAATGGAAATAATAATCAATAAATTAAAGGACAAAAAATAGATATAAAAAAACTTGCTTTTTTTAAAAAAATATGTATATATTATTTATTAATTTATAATTTAAAAATCTTCCATGATTAGAGAATGTAGTAAATTACTCAGCCTCCTCTGACTCAAATCCCTTCGTAAAGTGGAAGATTTTGTTGTATAGAATAAAATTTTTTATAACAAAACCTTCTGCTTGACAGAAGGTTTTTTTAATTTATAAATTTAAATATAATGACAGAAATTCAATGAAGTACAAAATGACCACAGCAAAACATATCTAGAACCGATAAAAATAGAGGACGTTGTGGAGAAGAGATATTGGCAATATGCTGATTTGCAAAATGAACACAGGATAACATGCCTCGTGAAGATGACCGCAGAGTTTATTGTGGAGATAAAAGTATTTGAGCTCGTGAAAGAGCATATCAAGACAATGAATGACGCCTTTGATTTAGAAACTTTATAGTTGTGAGATGATGAAAAGAGGATATAACATATTTATTTACTGATTGTACAAAAATATTGGATAAAGAATTCCCAAAATTCTTTGCAAGAAAACAGGATTGAGATGTTTTGCGCGTATCTGAAGATTTTTTTGTAATATTGGAATTTATTGTTACAAGAAATTGATTTACACGGTCTTTTGACAAGAAGACTAAAATTGCTACTTTTGAAATTGATTGAGTAAAGAAAACTTTTCCTGTCGAATTCGTAAAAAAAGACTGAATAATCTACTATTAATTTTTTATCATAAGATTTATTAAATTTAAATAGACTCAAGTTTCTTCAAAAATCTTATTGAAAAAAAAGCCATAATTATTATATTTTATTGTATTAAATAATTTTGTAAATAAAAGTTATGGAGAAAAAACTCACACCAGCACAACAACAGTATATGGATATCAAAAAACAGTATAAAGATGCTATACTTCTTTTCCGTATGTGAGATTTTTATGAAACATTCTATGAAGACGCCAAGCTGTGCAGTAAAATTCTTGATATAGCTTTAACTTCGAGGGATAGGAACACAGATCATCCTACTCCGATGGCGTGAGTGCCTTATCATAGCAGTGAAAAATACATTGCTAGACTTATCAAAGCCTGATACAAGGTTGCTATCGCTGAACAAATGTCAGAGCCAAAACCAGGTCAGATAGTAAAAAGAGAAGTGGTGAACATCATTACTCCAGGGACTTATATGGACTCCAAAGAATTAAAAAATTATAATTTTATAGCTGCAGTCTGCTTTGATATAAAATACCAGCTTGCCTTTGGGGATTTTAGTGTATGAGAATACTGGACAAAAACCTTTGATTCTCTAGAAAATCTTATCAAATTTATCTCAAAGATAAATCCCGTGGAACTTGTTATAGACATAGATTTCCCAGAAAAACTTGAACTGGAAAATTTTGTTAAAACATTTCTCAAAAGTTTTTTGAGCACTTATGATTTGCCTTCACATAAGGAGCTTTTCCTCAAAGAGATTTTGGAAGTACAGACTCTCAAATCTTTTGGCAAGGCAACTACAAATGGCAGAGATTGAGCACTCGCATTATTATTTAATTATCTCAAAGATACCCAAAAAAGAGCTTTAAAAAATATTTCCGGAATATGTTTTTGGGGAGATGATGATAAAATCATACTTGATGATATCACTATCAAAAATCTGGAAGTTTTTTCTTCCAGCTACGAATGAAGCAAAAAACACTCATTAATCGGAGTGCTAGACAAGACACAAACCCCTATGTGATGAAGACTTTTCCATTTTTTACTGACCAATCCTATTAAAAATTTATCAGAAATAAATAAAAGACTGGATTTTATAGATTTTTATTTCTCAAATATGGCTTTAAGTCAAGGGATTGGACAGATAATGTCCAATATTGGAGATATCCCAAGGGTCGTAAGCCAGATAATATACAAGAAAAACTCACCTTTTACACGAAACAGACTAAAAAATATTTTTTGAGCGATTTTTGATGCAAAAGTGGATTTTGCAGCGGAATTTGACAAATATTGATTTGATAAAAACAGCTATGAAAAAGTGCAAAAATTTTATGAAAAAATACAAAATACGATCAAAGAAGATGGTTTTACTGAAGATATGGATTATATTAGAGACTGATTTGATAATGGAATAGATGAAACCAGAAAAATAGCCTATCATTCAGATGATTTGCTGTTGCAATACCAAAAAGAACTTGGAGAAAAAACAGGTATAAACAATATAAGAATAAAATTTATACTAAACCAGGGTTATTTTTTGGAAGTAAGTAAAAAAGATTGCAAAACATTTGAATGATTTGCTGTAAAAGATGATGAAAGGCTGGATTTTACACGCAGGCAGACACTCAAAACTGCTGAAAGATATACTACTACATATCTGGACGAACTGCAGGTAAAAATAATAGAAGCCAAAGACAGTTTGAGAAAACTTGAAAAAGATATACTGGAACAGTTAAAGGCTGAACTTGAACAATTGAATAGATTGATAGGTGAATTTAGCAATACAATATGATATATAGATATTTACACTTCCTATGCTCTGCTTGCCAGACAAAAAAATTTCTGCAAGCCGGAATTTAAGACAGATACAGAACTTGTAATAAACTGATGAAGACATATAGTAATAGAAGAATACATGGCTTCTGGTGAAAATTTCATTCCAAATGATTTGTATATGGACGGTGAAAGCTATGTGCATATTATCACCTGACCAAATATGTGATGAAAGTCTACATTTCTTCGTCAGAATGCTATAATGGTTTTACTTGCGCACTGCGGTTTCCGAGTGCCTGCCAAATTTATGCAAACCCCTGTATTTGACGGGATATTTGCACGTATAGGAAGCGGCGATGTATTGACCAAAAATCAGTCAACCTTTATGACTGAAATGATAGAAGTTTCTAATATCTTACATAATTCTACCAAAAATTCGTTTATCGTACTGGACGAGCTCGGCCGCTGAACCTCTACTTACGATGGACTGGCACTTGCCAAAGCCATAGTGATAAACATTGCTCAAAGTATAAAAGCAAAAACCTTGTTTGCCACTCATTATCACGAGCTTATAGCACTGGAATGACATATTACCGGAATAAATAATTTTTCTGTGTCTGTCTATGAAACAGATAAGGAAGTAGTTTTCCTCAAGAAAATCATAAAATGATGAGCTAATAAAAGCTACTGAATAGATGTAGCAAAACTCGCAGGTATATCAAATAATATTATAGAAAAAGCCAAAGTCTTCCTCAAAGACCTTGAAGTAGAAAATAAACAAACTTTTGAAGCACAACCGTTGTTCGGATTATCACAAATGGAATGAGAATATGAAAGAAAATACAGCGATATAAAAAAATTTCTAGACACGCTGGACTTGAATTACATTACGCCCTTTGATGCGCTGCAGATGCTGAAAAAACTAAAAGACGATATAGATGAAGAAATATTATAGTATTATTCTTATTATATTTTTTTATAAAGATTTATCATACATAAATTTTTTTAATTACATCTTTTTCGTAAAGCAGTTGTAGTCCCATAAGTTGATCATCAACCCCGCCGAATTATTTTTGATTTATTATCATATTGTATTGCAAGCCGTCCATTTGTTGTAGAACTTGAAGGACTATAATTCCGGTATAAACGGGTC
>CALFEN010000005.1 GCA_937950065.1 uncultured bacterium
ACTTGAGATCAAAAGATATATACCTGATCTAATGCCCAAACCGGTAAACAAGAAAATAATGTGGGGTCTTCTACTTGATCCAAGGAAAATATAACTTCAAAAAAAGACGATGATGTATGAAATTTGTTGGCAGAAACAGATAAAAAACCTGTTCAGCCGACGTCTTCACAACAGCTGGCATCACAACCACAGACAACTCAACAGGCTAAACCAACTACACAGTCTCCATCTGATATAAAAATATTACATTGAACACAGATTTATACTTGAAGACTTGATATTATAAATGAACTTGGAGTTGGTTATAAGTATATTTTGAAAGATTCCAACGGTGTATATTTTGTATATCTTGGGAATAGCGTAAGTGACTTAAGATATAAAGCATCAAAGATTGGATGAAATACTGTTGAAATTACAGATAAAAAAGTTATAATAGACAATTCCCTTTTTGGAGAAAAGGTTATATTTATAAATATACCTAAATATCAAAAACAGTATGTATTTATAGTTGTTAAGCCAACTATGCAAAATGAGTATTGGCTTATGCAGGTAAATTTTAAAGATTACTATATGTTAAAAAAATATTTGCAGACTTTATTTACATTTTAGATGATTTCGTCTAAAAATAGAATAGGTTTTAATAAAACATTTGAAAATATAATTTATATTATAAAAGTTAGAAAATGTCTAAAAAAGTACAAAAAAGATTTAGGATGCATATGCTAGCTTGAAAAGCTACTCCAGCTCCTCCGGTATGACCTACACTTTGACAGTATGGTCTAAACATATGATTGGTAGTAAAAGAGGTTAATGATAAAACTAGAGACCTTATGGCAAAATATGCCTGAGTAGATGTTAAAGTTCCAGTAGAATTCACAGTTTATGCTGATAGAAGTTATTCATTGGAAATTCTTCCTCCTCTATCTTCACATCTTATCTTGTGGAAAGCAAAACTCAAAACAGGTAGCGGGGAACCAAATAAAAAGAAAGTTGGAAAAATTAAGAAGTCAGAACTTATGGAACTTGTAGATCTCAAAAAATGAGTAATGAATACCCAGAGTGATGAATCTATACTAAAATCTCTAATGTGAACAGCCAAAAGTCTCGGAATAGATGTAATAGAATGATAGACGCATCGCGTTTTTCATAATCTGGTTAATAAAAGATTTTATATTGCTTATAATAGACAATGTAGCCTTTTTGAAAAACAGAGAGATTTAAAAGTATTGTTAGTAAAATTCTTATGTTAATCTGTAATAAACTAATGTAAGGATACTAAAAATATATGGTATAAACTCATAATGTGAGACAAACCCACAATGTGGATAAAGTCACAATGTGACAGCGGGAGGATTTTAAATCTTCCGTTAAAACCGCTTTATTATTTAAAGATTTAAAAAAATGCAAAGAAAACCTTGAAAAAAGTATAAACAAGTAAGAGAGTTAGTAGATTCTCTAAAAAAATATTCATTTGAAGAAGGCGTAAGTCTTGCCAAAAAATCTTCTTATACAAAATTTGTAGGAAGTATGGAAATTCATATCAAAACTTCAGCTGATCCAAAATATAATGATCAGATGATAAGAGGAACAGTAGTTCTTCCAAATGGTATAGGTAAAGTAGTGAAAGTTGCTGCTTTTGTATCTGACGATAAGGTAGAAGAAGCAAAAAAAGCTTGAGCAGAGATAGTATGAAATGAATTATTATTAAAAGATATAGAAAATGGAAAGATAGAATTTGACGTACTTATAACTACAGGTGATATGATGAGAGATTTGGCAAAAGCTGCTAAAATCCTTTGACCAAGAGGTTTGATGCCATCACCAAAAGCCGGCACTGTAACAAATAATATTAAGCAAACTATAGAAGAAATTAAAAAATGAAGAGTAGAGTTTAAACTTGATAAGACAGGAAATATACATACTATTGTTGGTAAACTTGATTTTGATGATGCAAAGCTTATAGAAAATATTCAAGCTTTGTTGAAAGCTATAGAAGAAGCTAAACCAGCATGAGTAAAATGAAAACTCTTTAAAAAAGTATCTATAGCTCCTACTATGGGACCTTGAGTAACTTTGGATTGTTAATCATTATAATATATTTTAAAAAAAACTTATCTAGTCAAAGATAAGTTTTTTTGTAAGAATTAATTCATTGTTAAAATGGTTTCTATTCATATAATGAGTTTTTCTATTAAATCTTTTATTCATTCAAAATTTCATAGTGGGATGAGTTCTTCAAGGCTATATTTTGTATTATTGAGATAGCAGATAAATTCTTTATTCTTTCATATTTTCATTCATATATCTGGCGAATCTCATGTCTGATCATATAGATAGAGTGGTCATTCATAGATCGGAAGAGCACACGTCTGAACTCCAGTCACTAGCTTATCTCGT
>CALFEN010000006.1 GCA_937950065.1 uncultured bacterium
GTATAAGGGGAGAGAATTCTAACTACTATACACTGTAAATATATACAAAAAGTCAAAAAAAATTCAAGATGTTTTTTAATAAATCATTGATCAGTCGTGATATTTTTGTGCATAACGTTGATATTTTTAGGTATTTGATGTCTAGTATTTTTATATATTGTTATTAATGTTAAAAAAATCAATAATTATTCCTGTATTATGAATGTCGTTACTTTTATGATGATGTTATTATTCTCCTGATGGAACAATTGATTCTTTATTACCAGGGAACAACACGTCAACAGGAAATATTATATCCAAAGGCTATCCCCATACTCAAACTACCAGTACGACGCAATATAAAGATAACATGACCTTATTTTCTTTTATGAATTATTTTAACAGCACTATTTCAGCGTTATGTGCCTGTTAGTGTAGTCAGCAATTTGCTATGAAGCTCTAGATGATTTTGAGTATTAATGTGAGCAGCTTTGTGAGTTCCTCTTTATGTCTGTTTATGATGAACCATCCCATTGATTGTCGGCTGGCTACAATCATGAATGAGTTTGTGAGCAGCTTCGGCATTTATGATTACCTGACCATGAACCAAATTTACAAGTCTATGAGCATTAAAAATTATTTTGAATAAATGGAATTTTCTTATATATATTCTTTTTATAATGCTATATTCGCTACTTTTGTGACTGCTTATCAATATACTATAAAATTAAAAATCCACCTGTAATGGTGGATTTTTTTATTAGATTTAATTCTTATAATTTATTTAAGAATAGTTCTTATGTCTTGTAATATCAATTCAGGAGTCAGATGAAATCTTTCGTATAGTTCTTTTACAGGGATTCTGTTTGTAAAGTCTTTTGTGGCTCCGTAGTTTAGAACTTTCATATCACTAGGACCATAAAATCTTGATATCTTTTCACCAAATCAACCGTCCAAAACTCCGTCTTCCAATGTTATAACTATTTTGTGTGTTGATTTTAGGTTTTCCAGTATTTCCTTGTCAATTCATGAAATGAATTTTGGATTAATCAATGTTGTATTTATTCCTAATTTTTCGTCCAAAAGTTTTTTGACGTTTCCTGCCAAATGATAAAAAGCTCAAAGTCAAATTATTGCTATCTCGTTTCAAGAGTTCGTAATTTCAAATCTATTCAATATTGAATAATCTGTTTTGTCTTGGATTCAAGTAGAAATCATCTGTCATGAAGGTATTCTGATTGCTACAGGATAATCTTTTTGTTCAACTGACCAGTCAAGCATAGCCAAATATTCTTCTTTTGTGGTTGGAGCAAGATAAACGATATTTGGTATATTGCTGATTAGTGGGATATCAAATACTCAGAGATGAGTAGCATCTGATCAAGATATTCAGTTTCGTGACACCAAAATAGTTGCAGGATTGGAATTTAATGCCAAATCATGTGATAATTGATCATAAGTTCTTTGGATAAAGGAACTGGCAATTCCAGCTATCGGCTTTCAGCCGTTCTTTGCGATTCAGGAAGCCATTGCTACTTCAGTTTGTTCGGCAATTCCTACATCTATATAGTTCATTCATGCTTGATTCCTATATTCTGGAGTAAATCAGTCAAGCATAGGAGTTCATGCTGTCATACCAATTACTGTTTTATCTGTTCTGATTTTATCCAAGATATAATCTCTTGTTATTGTAGCATAATTTTCTCCAGCATTGATAGTGGCAGTTGGATTGTCAGCCATTCAAGGCATGATAAAATGCCAAGGTTCTTTATTTTTTTCAGCGTATTCAAAACCTTTTCATTTTGTAGTGCACATATGGACTAAAACTGGATGATCAGAGTCTTTGACTTTCTCAAATGTAGAAATCAGTTCTTCAAAATTATGTCAGTCTTTGATAAAATAATAATCAAATCATAAAGATTTAAAGAAATTATTCTCTACTTCTCAATTGTTTTTTCTCAAAGCAGCCAGGTTTTGATAGAGTCATCAATGATTTTCAGCTATAGACATATCATTGTCGTTTACTATGACGATAATATTTGAATTTAAAACAGCAGCATTGTTTAATCATTCATAGGCTTCTCATCAACTCAAAGATCAATCTCAAATTATTGCAATAATGTTCTCTTTATCTCATTTAAGATCTCTTGCTTTAGCAAGTCATGCTGCCAAACTTACAGAAGTGGAAGTATGTCAAGTAAAGAAATAGTCATGTTCGGATTCTTTAGGATCTGTATATCCTCCAACTGAAGAGTATTTTTCAGGATTGGTAAATGCTTCCATTCTTCAAGTAAGCATTTTGTGAGGATAAGACTGATGTGAAACATCAAACACAAATTTATCAATAGGAGAATTGAATACATAGTGCATAGCAATAGTTGCTTCAACCATTCACAGATTTGGTCAAAAATGCCCTCAAACTGTATTTGTTTTTTTGATTAGAGCTTCTCTCATTTCTCATGCCAAAATTTTAAAATCATCAATTGATAGATTTTTCAAATCTTTAGGCGAATTAATTTTATTTATTATATTTGTCATCTTATATTATATCGAAATAAAAATGATGTATATATATAATACTAAAAAAATTTGATTTTTGAATACCTAAACATATCAATATTATGCATAATAATATCATCGATTTATAAAAATAATTAGAAAGACTATTGTTTTATGCATATAAATATTATTATGTTAAAATATGTTTATGATGACAAATCCAAAGTCCAGTTTCAGCTATCAAAGAATATGGCTGAATCAAAGTATTGCTTGCATACTGATTCGGTGGATTTGTCATTTTTAAAAAAAGTTTTTTGTTGGGATATCATATACAAAATTATTCATTGTTGTTTTAATTTAATTTATAAAATTATTCAAGTTCTAA
>CALFEN010000007.1 GCA_937950065.1 uncultured bacterium
ATCCTGACAAAGACGAAGAATGGCTACAGGAAACAGCTCACAAAATAGCTGTCGGAGCATTTAGATTTTTCCTCATAAAGACTGATATTACCAAAGATATAGTTTTTGATATAGATGAAATACTATCTCTGGAATGAGAAACAGGTGCTTATGTCCTCTATACTTATGCTAGAATCTGCTCTATACTTACCAAAGCATGAGTGGGTAAAAATTCAAAAATAGATATTTTTTCAAATATTGAAATAAATGATAACGAGATAGCACTTGCCAAAGCAATAGACCAGTTTGAACAAGTAGTTCTTAATCCTGTAATAAGTTCTGTTCCTAGTGATATAGCAAAGTTTCTTTACAACTTATCACAACTTTTCAATACTTACTACGTAAATACTAAAGTCATCACCGACGATAGTGCACTGACCGCATACAGGCTGGTTTTACTTGGTAAAGTGCAGGAAACTTTGAAATCTGCGATGCATATGATAGGTATGCATGAAGTAGAAAAAATGTAGTTTCTACAATTTTACAGAAATATAATTATAAAAAACATTAGATAAGAATCTAATGTTTTTTAATTAAAGAGTATTTTTCAGTATTCAAAAAATTATTTTAGACTTCTTTCATATCTTTTCCTGTCATTTTCAGTTAGATATTTTTTACGAAGTCTAAAAGTTTTTGGAGTAATTTCCACATATTCATTAGGTCAAATATAACTCAAAGCGTCTTCCAAAGTCAAATGATGTATAGGTTCAAGTCTCATAGCTTCGTCATTTCAACTTTCTCTAACATTTGTCTGTTGTTTATTTTTAGTCATATTAACTATCATATCTCATCATTTAAGATGCTCTCAAACTATCATTCATTCATATATTTCAGTATTTGGATCTACAAAAACTGGTCATCTTTCTTGTAATTTCCAAATAGAATATCTCATAGCTTTTCATGTTTCTGACGAAATCATAGCTCCTACTTCTCTTTTAGGGATATCTCATTTGTAAGATTCAAAATGTGAGAAAGATGAATACATGATTCATTCTCATTTTGTTTCTAAAATAAAATTACTCCTAAATCACAACAGTCATCTAGTAGGGATATCAAATTCTATAGTTGTTATTCAATTTTCAGATTTAAGATTTTGCATAAGTCATTTTCTATTGGAAATTTGTTCTATAATTGTCCCAGAAATTCCATCTGCGACACTTATTATCAAACGTTCTATAGGTTCCATTTTTTGTCCATTTTCTTCTTTAAAAATGACTTGAGGGGCAGAAACTTGTAATTCAAATCATTCTCTTCTCATGGATTCTATCAAGACGCTTAAATGTAGTTCTCATCTTCATGATACAGTAAATTTACTTTTATCAGAAAAGTCTATTTTCAATCATACGTTAGTTTCTAATTCTTTTTTTAATCTGTCTTGTAAATTTCTGGAAGTTACATATTTTCATTCTCTTCATGCAAACGGTGAATCATTTACTAAAAATTCCATAGTCAAGGTAGGCTCATCTATAGTTATAGCAGGCAAAGCTTCTACTTCTCAAACTCAAACTGTTTCTCATACATAAATGTTTGGGATTCATGAAATTGTTATTATATCTCCACATCATCCTTCGTTAGTCTCAACTCTTTTTAGTCCTAACGTAGTAAAAATTTTTGCTATTTTTCATTTTCTCCTAACTCAATCATTTCAAACAATAGTTACGTTTGTTCATTGTTTGATAGTTCCTTCATATATCCTTCATATTCACAACCTTCAAAGAAAATCATCATATCACAAGTTAGCTATCTGCATTCTAAATGGTTTTTCGCTAAAATC
>CALFEN010000008.1 GCA_937950065.1 uncultured bacterium
AACTTTACAAAGAGAACAAGTAGGGAAAGAAATAGCAGCAAATATTTCTCGAACTTATCCCGTTATTCCATGATTATGAGAGGGGCTAAATAAAAGAGTATAATATTTGTGATAAATTTTGATTTAAATTATTTAAATTAATTTTTTTTGTTTTTTAACTTTTATTGTGCTACATAAAATTTTAAGTTAATCACTTAATTTTTTATTCTTGCGATGTAATAAAAGAAAATTTTATCAAAAAATTCATTTAATAAAAAATGCTGGGGATGGGACTTGAACCCACACGAGGAAACTCCCTCATCAGGCCCTCAACCTGACGCGTCTGCCAATTCCGCCACCCCAGCATTTAAACAAAAAAAGCTTTTCAGCTTCTTTTTTATTTATACAAATTTATTTACTTTTTTCAAGTTCATTTTTGATATATTTATAAAAATAAACTTGATTTCATATCATACATTGATAATAATAAGCATATATTGGTTATAAAAAATATAACTAATATAAATTTTTGTAATAATATTGCTGATAAAATTATAAAAAATAATACATATTTATTATATTAATAAAATTTTATGAATTACTATTCTTATACTTTTAGACTTGTATGGAGTTACCTCAAAAAGTATCCATCATATTTCTTTTGGATGTTTTTAAGATTTTTATATTGACTTGGAGATTTATTTTTACCAATACTTTTATGATGGATCATAAATGATCTTACCCAACAGAAATATTGATTTCAAGATCTGGGAATTCTTATAGTTATCTATTGCGTTATACTTCTGATTTCTCCATTTTTAGAAACATACACAGGCTACAAAGCTCGGGATATATGATGAAAAATATGAGTAGATTTTATTAATGACTTTACTCGGAAATTAAAAAATATAGACATCAGCTTTTGGGAAAATAAATCAAAATGACAGGTTTTTGGAGCACTCAAAAATTCTTTTCTTTCTATGGCACAAGTTTCAATAGCTATTTCACATAGATATATGCTGGATATTATCAGTATAATTGGAATACTCCTGACAACTATAGTTTTTTTACCTTTCGTTATAGCTATCTATATAATAGCTTCCTTACTATTTTTATTAAATATAAAAATAAACTTAAAAAAAGAAAAAGACGCTCAAATTATGGAAAACAAAGCTTCTGAAAATGTAGACGCCTCTATGATGGAATATTTCAATAATTTTTCTACAGTTCTTTATCTCAATCTTTTCCACAAAAAAGAGAAACAGATATTTGACAAAACAAAAAACTTTTATTATGCTTACAAAAAAAGGTTAATTTATTCTATAATGTATAAACGGCTTTGAAATCATCAATTGAATTCCATTACTATGGTAATACTGTTTGTTTATCTGATATATTCTATAATAAAATGAGATATACTGATAGGAACAGCTACTACTATTATATTTTTTACTCAAAAACTTATTGAGATTTTTTGCGAGCTAACAGATATAAGCACTAATTTTACAAAATATACTGCGGACTTTGAAAGATTTCATACTCTAACAAAAGAAATGGAAAATACTACTGATATAGCAAAATACAATGTCTGAGATTTTCAGTCTCTGAAAGTGCACAATCTCGGAGTTACTGCTGAAAACAAAGTTTTGCTGGAGAATATAAATATTGAAATAAAAAGATGAGAAAATATAGCAATAGTTTGATTTTCTGGCAGTGGCAAATCTACTCTGCTTGATGTTATGTTGAAAGTTATTAAAAACTATAAGTGAGATATTTATCTAGGGTCTTCCCCAGTTACGGATTAAAATGTTTCAAAATTTTTAATAATTCTTTG
>CALFEN010000009.1 GCA_937950065.1 uncultured bacterium
ATAATCATAAATTCCCACGCAAACGTTTGGAATGTTTTTCAAGATGAGCAAAATCTGCTTGATGAAGAGATACAAATTATTGTAGACAGGTGATGAGTTATATGATTATTCCCTTTTACAGAGTCAGTAGGCAGACAATGAACTTTTGAAGAACTTTATATGCATTTGGATTATATACTGCAAAAATGGGGAGACGATAATATTGCTTTTGCAAGTGATATGTATCCGTTGCCAGAATTCCCGTTTATTCATAATTATAAAAATATAGAAGTATGAAAAGCTTGGACAGAGTTTTTGCTTACTAAACTATCTAAACATACCGTAGAAAAGATAATGTATAAAAACTGACTTAAACTTTTGAAAAAGATTTTTATATCTTAAAAAATAATAAATGAAAAAAGATAAAAAAGCAAAAGTTGTAATAACCAAAAACTGACCTTATATTGTATCAGGCAACGTCCCTCTAAATAGAGATATTATATGAACAGATGATGAATGAAATTCTATAGAATGGATACCCTGAAAAGAAATAAAAGATCTTGAAGAACCTTATGCACTTTGTCGCTGCGGTTGTTCTAGTCATAAGCCATTTTGTGATGGCAGTCATATCAAAGAACATTTTGACGGTACAGAAACTGCTAGCACCGAGCCTTATTTAAATCAAGCTAGGAAAATAGAATGACCGGATTTAGTTTTGACTGATGCAGAAGATTTGTGTGCTGTAGCACGTTTTTGCGATTGCTGTGGTGGTATTTGGCATCTTACCAGACATTCAGATGATCCAGATAACAAAAAGATGGCTATAAAACAAGCATGTAATTGTCCATCAGGAAGGCTCACAACATGGGATAAAAAAACATGAGAACCTTATGAAATAAATTTTGACCAGAGTATAAGTTTGGTAGAAGATCCGGCACAATGAGTTAGCGGACCTATCCGGATGAAATGATGAGTAGATTTGGAAAGTGAATCTGGAAAGATATATGAAACAAGAAATCGTGTGACTTTGTGCCGCTGTGGTAAATCTAAAAATAAGCCATTTTGCGATGGAAGTCATATTCCTACATGATTTAAAGAATAAAAAGTTTATTTAAAAAAAATAGAGAATGGATAAAAAAGTTTACGAATTCATTGCTGCCCAGACAGGGGAAAAAATAGAAGAATGGAGAACCTGCCCAAACTGTGGACAGGAGTTTGCTATTACTGACAAAGATTTGGAATTTTACAAGAAAATTTCACCCGTGTTCAACGGCACAAAATATGAAATTCCTGCACCAACGTTGTGTCCGGACTGCAGACAGCAGAGAAGATTTTTACATGAAAATGAAAGAAAATTATATAAAAGGAAATGTGATTTAACGGGAAAAACTATAATCTCTACATATTCACCGGATTCAGAATATAAAGTTTATGGACAAAATGAACGACGAAGTGACAAACGAAATCCTATGGACTATTGAATAAATTTTGATTTCACTAAAACCTTTTTTGAACAATTTGATGAACTACTAAAAAATGTTCCAGCACTATCGTTAATAGTTTTAAATTCAGAAAATGCTGATTATAATAATTTATGTGTAAGTTTAAAAAATACATATCTTACCTTTAATACTTTAGAATTACAAAATTCATTATATTCAAATGAGATAAGTTTTTGAAATTCTATATCTGATTGCTCTTATTCAAGAGATTTGGAAGAATGTTATGAGTGTATTTCATGTCATTCAAGCTACAAACTTTTTTATTCTCAAAATTGTTATAGTTGTAATGATTCATATTTTATGTTTGACTGTATATGATGTAACAACTGTATATGATGTTATAACTTAAATAATAAGGAATATTGTATCTTTAATAAACAGTACACTAAAGAAGAATATGAAAGTCAAAAAAAAGATTTATTATCTAGACAAAAATTTATTATACAGAAATTAAAAGAATTGAAGAAGGATATAATTATTACTGATTTTAATAAAAATAGTGAAAATTCATTCTGATATAATTTAGTAAATTGTCATGATATCCAAAATAGTTTTGACAACAGTGATTGTGAAAAATCAAAAAATATTTTTAATTCAAAAAATATAACTAATTCTTATGATTATAATTGATGAGCATGACCTTCAGCGTTATCTTATGAAATGATTCTAACATTAGAGTGTTATAACTGTCTTTATAGTATTTTATCATCTTGAAGAAATTTAATATATTGTTCTAGCTGTTTCGGGAATTCTAATCTCTTCGGTTGTGTTTGATTACGTAATAAGGAATATTGTATCTTTAATAAACAGTACACTAAAGAAGAATACGAACAGCTTGTTCCGAAAATAATAGAACATATGAAAAACACTTGAGAACGATGAGAATTTTTTCCAGCTTCAATAACTCCTTTCGGTTATAATGAAACTGTAGCTAATGAATATTTTCCTTTGTCCAGAGATGAAGCGTTAAAACAATGATATAAGCGACAGGATAAAGAATATCCAATAAACGTGCCAGACTGAATTGAATTAGTTCGTGCACAGGATTTGCCTGATAATATCCACGATTTAGACGATGAAATATTAAAAAAAGCTATTGTCTGTGAAGTATCCGGCAAACTGTTTAGGATAGTTAAACCAGAACTTGATTTTTACTGCAAACATAATTTACCGCTGCCACACAAGCATCCTGACGTCAGACATCTTGAAAGATTAAGTAAGAGAGCTCCGAGACAGCTTTATTTGAGAACTTGCGACAACTGCGGCAAGCAGGTAATCTCTGTTTATCCACAAAACAGTGAATTCAAAGTATACTGTGAAGAATGTTATAACAAGGAAATCTACTAAATAACTTTGTAAAATCTAAAAGACGGAAAATTAAAGACACAATATGTCCTGTGAAGAGTGCTATAATAAACAAGTTTGTTAGATAGAAAGCAAGTTTGCTAAAAAGTTTATTTATAAAAATAGAAAAATGGATAAAAAAGTTTATGAATTCATTGCCACCCAGACTGGGGAAAAAATAGAAGAATGGAGAACCTGCCCAAACTGCGGACAGGAGTTTGCAATCACAGACAAAGATTTGGAATTTTACAAGAAAATTTCACCTGTGTTCAATGGCACAAAATACGAAATCCCTGCCCCAACGTTGTGTCCGGACTGCAGACAGCAGAGAAGACTTGCATGGAGAAATGAGAGAAAACTTTACAAACGTAAATGTGATCTCACCAATAAACCTATGATAAGTATGTATTCCGAAGATAGTAAATTTAAAGTCTATTCGTTGGAGGCGTGGTGGTCTGATAAATGGGATCCTATGGATTATGGCAGGGGCTTTGATTTTTCTCGTTCGTTTTTTGAGCAATTCGGAGAACTTTTATTAGATGTTCCACAAGTAAATTTGAGTGTACTAAATATGGAGAATAGTGACTATAATAATCAATCCTGAACTATGAAAAATTGCTATTTGATGTTTAATTGTAATTTTGATGAAAATTGTGCTTATGGGAAATGAGTAAATTATTCCAATCGGGCGTATGATTCTTACAAATGTTATGGTTTGCAAAATACTTATGAATGTATAGATTGTCATAATAGCTATAAACTTTTTTATTCGCAGCAATGCGTCAATTGTAATGAATCTTACTTTCTTTACGACTGTCAAAATTGTAAAAATTGCTATGGCTGCAAAAATATAAACT
>CALFEN010000010.1 GCA_937950065.1 uncultured bacterium
TATCTTCTGATAATCCGCCTTAAGAATATTGTATGAGCCTATAAGCACTATAATAAAAGATAGGTAAAGAAAGATTAGAATATAAAGAAGCATTTAGTTTATTTTATTATATCAATAAATATTTTCTCTATTTTTCAGTTTAAAACAATTATAGGAATAAAATTCCTCCAAAACACCGGTATCTTTTGATTTATAAAATACCTAGTTATTTTTTTTGATCTGTATACATCTCACGTCTGTGCAAATCTCAACGTTCATCATATATATTCTGGCTGGTCAATATTTACTACGGTTGATCAAATTTCACATATTCATATTTTATTTATTTTTTTTATATGTGCAAGTTTTTTTGTCGAAAATTTACATTTCATTTTATTATATAGATTTTACCGTGGGATTTGAAGAAATATACAGAGTTTAGATACTTATAACCCTGCCTTGAATTTTGTAAAAATCAAGTCATTTCCTGCAGCATTGTTTGACTTATATCAAAATATATTCATAAATACTTCAAAAGTCAGACGAAATTTGATATAGTTATATTTTCTACTTTCCATTTATAAGCATAAGAAACTTCTCGCTCCGGAGAAACTTTAATTTCCTGCAAATTTGGTTCAATACTATGAGATGAGAGACTCTGATAAATAACATTAAAACTATCATAAAACTTTGGGATACCATTTTTATCTTTATTTGAAATACTTGCAATCCTTGAAATAATCTCATTTCTCACAAAATTTCTTTGGGACATTGTATTATCTTCGTTTGTGGCATCTTCAAAGTATGGTATTTCAAAGAAATTGCAAAAACTCTTTATTTTAAATTTAGGAATATTTATAAGAGGTCTAAATATTTTAATTTTATTTTTTAGATCCTGATTTATTTTATTTACAAATCAATCTGAAAAAAAATCCATATTCAAGAATCAATCCAAACTGCAGCCACGAGCCATATTCAAAATTGTGGTTTCTATACGGTCGTCCAAATTGTGTCCAAGACAAAGTAAACTATCTTTTCATTCGATTGATAATTTCGAAATATTTTGAGCAAAAAAATCATATCTTGCATTTCTAAATTCCTTTTCTGTAAAGACAGTTCAACTGTATTCTCCATATATAAAATTATTTTTGGAAAAATAATTTTTTAAATATTTGTATTCTTTTTCAGACTCTTCCCTATATTTATGGTTAAAATGCAAAATATTTATATTCTTTGTATCAAGATTTTTTTTGGAGAAATATTCCTCTATCAGGTAAAACATAAACATACTGTCACTACCTCATGACACAGCCAAAAAAATATTAAAATCTTTCAGATTAATATCGTCAAATTGCTTATAAATCTTTTCCTGTAATACCAAAAATTCTTTTTGCATTAATTTTTCTGTTAAATATTCCTCTATTGCTGATCTGCATAAATATTGTAAAGCACCATTGCAGTAAAAAGAGTCTGTGACCCTTGAGATTCCAAACCATACTGAATATTTGCCACCTCTCTGTATCCGCTGTCTATCTCCTGTTTTATAAAAACATTGATCTGTGATTCCAGATCCTTTAGTATAAAACTTGAAAAAAACTTTACTCTTTGAGATTGAATTGTTTTCATTTTTTTATATCATTATCAAAATAAATTCAGTGTGCTATTGGCATTAAAATCCAATTAATCAACTATAAAAAAATTCTTTTTAATAAACGTTCTATTAATCAAGTATTAATTTTTTTCTAAAATAAAAAAATATATATACATTATAAAGTGTTTTACTTTTTTTTCAATATTTTTTTCCAAAAATCTTCTTTTTCTTTTCATTCATTGTCTATCTCATTTTTTGCGATAAAAAGATCTGCTATAAATGCCAAGACAATAAGACCTAACAAAACGTATAAAAGATATTTATATCATATCTTAAAATATGAAAATACCACTTTCCCAAAAATTCAGACAAAATATCAAATTAGTGCTCTAGGTATTACATAAATTACAGTAGCCATCACGCATCATGCTACATATTTTTTGAAATCATAAGCACGTGAGCCAAAATATATTGATATAAAAGGTCTAATAAGTCACAAATTTATAAGAATTGGGAATGCCCAAATATGATATTTATCTATATAATTATCCATTTCTTTAAAATATCATTTAACTACTGGATATTTATTCTCAAGTTTTAATATAAACTTGTTTCAATATTTTTTTCATATAAAATATCATTCTATAAGTCACAAATATATACCTAGACCAAAAGTTATCACACAAGATGAAAACAAAAATAAATCTTCGTGCAGCAGAGCAAATCCTGATATGCTTATAATTTCCATGGGAATAAAAGTACCCAAGACTCAAACAGTCTCTACAAAGCCAAGAACTCCTACTATAATAGGAATATAAAGGAAATAATATTTGGTATTCAACAAAAAGTGCCAATACTTATCCGAGTGTTCTGCCATATCTTTAATAATATTTCTCATACTGTTTTTACTTTTTTATAAAATATTAAATATTTAATTTAATTATTTATTGATTTATTTCAACATTTATATATACTTTTTTTGCAAAATTTTTATTTTTTAATAATTTTACTATAAAAAAATGGAAGAATATTGATTTAAAATCAAGGTTTCAGACTTATTATTAAATCCTTGATCCAAAGATGATATTACTTTTGAAAAAAAATTTATAAAAGAGGTTGAGTGAATAAATGAAGATGGGATAAACTGAAATGTTTTTTTACAATCGCTTGATAAAAATACCGTCTATGTAGAAATCAAAAATCTAAAAGCAACAATGCAAGATACCTGCGACATCTGCGGAGACAACTATGAGAGAGAAATATTTGTAAAAAACATTCAAACAAAATTTGTACACAAAGACAAATTGTTAAACCCTGAAGAAGAGATACGCGACGAAGAATTTATTATAAACCCTAAAGATGAAACTATAGATCTTGGTGAATTTATATTTCAGACTATCATAGAGCAGAGTCCTATCGTAAAAAAATGCGAAACTTGTCAGCATGAAGAAAACGAAGCAGACAGCGACGACGAAGAACCTGCCACAAATACTGCAAGCAAAATAAAATGGCTTTAGAAAAACAACAGCTATTTTTTATAATATCATAATATGATGAAACAGATCCACAAAATTATAGCAATAGTAATAAAAGAAAACAAATTACTAATGGTGCGCAAAGTGGGGAAAGACATCTGGACCAATTTAGGCGGGAAACCAGAAAAAGATGAAACAGAGATACAGGCTTTGCAAAGAGAAATACAAGAAGAGATTCATTGTGATTCTAATATTATCAAAAAACTATGAGATTTTGTAGCTCCAGCAGCTTTTGACGATGCTACCGTCAAACTCTCCGCGTACCTTGTAGAACTTCTATGAAAAATAAAGCTCGATGACCCGGAATTGGAAGATTGCCAGTTTATCCCGTCAGATTACAAAAAATTTAATATAAAACTTCCTATCTCTCTGGAAAATCAAATAATCCCCTTCCTTATTTCAAACTGATACCTAAACTGGTAAAATAACCCCTATAAATTTTGTAACAAAGTCTTGATGCAAAAATCGCGAGAAGATTGATTTAAACATATAAACTAACTATTTTTTAATATAGAGGAAAAATAAAATCTATTGATTTTTTTCAAAAAACCTCTATAATAAAAACAAAGGTTTTTTAAAAGAAAAATAAAAAGAAAATATGAAAAAAAATCTTTTTTGGAAAGTGATAACACAAATGTGAAGTGTCTTTTTTATGATTGTACCAGTTTCAATATTTTTCTTTTTTACCAAAAATTATTCTATTACAGCCCATCTTATTATATTGCTTATTCTCACTGATTGAGCAGCAAGTTTTATCAAACTTGTATTTTTTGTAGACAGACCAGAGAAGATGCCTTACAAAAACATTATACAAAGACTTTTGGCTTCATCATTTCCTTCTATACATTCTAGTAGGACTTTTTCGATTTTTTTATACTCACTTATCATATTTTGATTTTTTTACTCATGAATCTTTTTTATCTACTTTTTACTAGTGGCATTATCCAGAATTATCCTCAAAAAACATTTTTTACACGACGTACTAGGAGGAATTGCATTGAGCACTCTGATCTTTGTAGTTTATATCAATTATTTTCAGCTATATTGAGAAATATGAATTTCCCATGTTATCAAGATACTTTGATTATAAAAAATATTTACTCTAATTTTCATTATATTTGGACTTTATTTCAAAATAGTTTTTTTTATATAAAATTTTATGTATAGTACTCTTATATAATTGGATTTATTTTTTAATCCATAATTATAGATAGAAAAATGAAAAAATTTAATTATACTAAAAAAATCAAATTTAATATGTGATTTTTATTATATCAGGAAACAATATTTTATCTATGGATTTATAATCAAAATGATTGGAGGGGGCGGACCCCGCCCCCCTTTAGCCCCCCTGAACCGGAATTACTTCTTCTTTTTCTTCCCAGAGTCCCCACCTTTTTTTTGGAAGGCTCTTTCTTCTCGACGCACTTATCGGGAGTACGCTTCGGCCACGGGTTCTCTTTGGGAGGTGATTTACGTTTTGCCATTTTTCGCTCCTTCTGCAAAAGATTAATAGAAGTAATTACGGAACGGAGAAGTCTTTAATATAATTATTTTTTAAAAAAATTCAATAAAAAGTTATTGACTAATTATCGATTTATAAAAATTGCTATATAATAAACCCACCTTTTATTTTAGTTTTAACATATTTTTTATTGAATTTGCAAACTATTTGATTATATTTTATACGTTGAAATTTTTTATTATTCAGAAAAAACCT
>CALFEN010000011.1 GCA_937950065.1 uncultured bacterium
AAAAATTTAATAAAATATAATGGAAATAGAAAATTATAAACAGCAAATGCAAAAAGCTTTAGTACATTTTGAAAACGAACTTGGAACTTTACAACTTGGGAGGGCATCTTCCACTCTTGTAGAAAATGTAAAAATATATATTCCTAGTTGGGATATGAAACAAAGTCTAAACCAGCTAGCCAACATTACTATAATGGATTCTCAAACTATTAAGGTAGAGCCTTGGGATAAATGAACATTATCAAGTATTGAAAAAGGAATATATGAATCAGGTCTATGACTTACTCCTATAAACAATGGGGAAACGATACTTATAAAAATCCCTCCTCTTACTCAAGAGAGAAGACAGGACCTTACAAAAGTAGTAAGCAAAATGTGAGAAGATGCTAAAGTAGCAGTGAGAAATATTAGACACGATGCGGTCAAAGAGATAAAAAAGTGATTTGAAGATAAAAGTATATCAGAGACTGATAAAAAGAAGTATGAAGAAAAGATGGATGAAATTACAAAAGATTTTACCGCAAAAATAGAAGAGAAGATAAAAAATAAATCTGCCGAAATAATGAAAATTTAGGATTTATTCAAAGTTTGAATAAGTTTTAATTGAGTTAGTAATTCTACTATCTGAAGAGATAATCTTGAAAAAGATGCTTCATCTCAACGAAGTCAATTTATTATAACATCAGGTAAATAATATTTAGTTATAGTGTTTCTAGAAGGAGCAAATAGGCAGACTATTTGCTTTTTTTCTTTATATGAAAATCATCTGTTTGATCATGTATTTTCCAAAAAATCCCTTACAAGTTTTTTTACTCTTATTGATACGTCTGATGTTATCATTAATGTCCTTCATTCTTTATTACATTCTAGATCTGATAATTTCTCCAAAAATCATACAAATTCAACGAAATTATTATTTTTTTTTTGTGTTACTTGGTAATAGTCTCTTAAGAGATCATTAAAAATTTGGGTTATATACTCGGGCAATATGTGTTGCATAAATATATCTGCTATAACTTTTATGTCTGAATCATCTGATACAAATACTATTTTTGTGTTTCTTTCTGAAAAAATATTTTTGATTATTGCAAAACAGAAATTAAACCAGTCTATTAATGTTGGAAGTTCTTTTTTATTGTTTCTGGTGTCTATATTTTTAAAAATTTTCTGGAAAAAAAAATTATATTTTTTTAAGAATTCTTTATCTAGATAGCATTCTTTATTAATACTTTCAAATAATTTGTCTTTTATTTCATCGAAATTTTTCCTAGGGTTCTCTTTTTTAATTTTATATATGATGTTATAAAGATCAAAAAAAGAATTATAAAAAAGTCAAAATAACTTAAGAATATGTTCTTTCAACTCTGGATTTATTTCTCATAATTCTCTTTTAAATTTAGCTATTAGTTGAGAAAATTCTTTTTTTGGTAAACATGATTCATCAGATACTTCGTAGTCCAATAAACAGTTGCTAGCTCTTTTGAATATAAAAGATCAATGACTTAATCCATCTATTTTTCATTTTACATCAGCATTCTGTTCTCTAAATATTCTAAAATTTGTATCGTAAATAAATAATGCTTCATCTTTTAAATTATCCGTTTCAATATTTCAGTCTTTGATACAAGTACTAAATACAAAAGGTCAGAAAACTTTATTTTCATAAAAATTAATTTCCAGATAGGTGTTCCTTTTAGTTTTTTTGGTTTCCTGTAATATTTTAATAATTAGATGAGAAAGCTCTTGTATGTCTCCAAACTGTATTCTTTTTTTCTTTTTTCAATTATAATAGTATATATTTCAATTACTATTGCGAGGGACCTTTCCTCTATATACGGCAGTTTGAGGTTGTTTAATCAAAGAATCTATATACAATAGTAAACAGTCTATTTCAGCTAATTCGTCAAATTTGCATGCGTGCAGAAATTCCGTCTCGTATCAAGAATCGTGTCCTCTTAATTGTAATTTTTTGCTTTCTACAAAACGAGTAGAACTAGTATCAATTAGTCTTTCCATTGTTTCTTTGAGGGACAAATTATATTCTATATATACTTATTTTTCTATTTTTGTCAAACAATTTTCGCAAAAATACTATTTGAAAAATAGATAAACATTATTATAATCAATATATAAAACTTTATTTTGTTAATAAAAAAATATGGA
>CALFEN010000012.1 GCA_937950065.1 uncultured bacterium
CTTCCGATCTCCATTTCAGAGATTTCTTGAACTATGACAATGTTTTTATGATGAATAGCTGGTATATCATTGGTAGTATGATGAATATGAGTTATGAACATAATGCTGGTATCCGTAACAGAAAGAACCCGTGAAATATGACTTCGTAAAGCTTTGGGAGCAACGAAAATAGCGATATTGAGCCAGTTCCTAATAGAAGCTCTGGTACTAAGTCTTCTCTGATGACTTATATGAATAGCTATAAGCTACTGAGTAATACTCATCATCCAAAAACTCAACCTCATGACAGTATCACTTTCTGTAAACTCTGTAATATTATCTAGTTGATTTTCATTGGGTATATGAGTCGTATTCTGACTTTTGCCTGCATACAAAGCCTGAAATCTAAAAGTCATAGATGCTTTGAGATTTGAATAATATTTTTTTCAAAAAAATATTAATATATTAAAACAGAAAGATACCTCCAAAGGTATCTTTTTTTATAAATAGATTTGCAAAAAAAAATTTTTTGAGTAAAATATAATATATTAAAAATATAACTAACAAAATGAAAAAAATTGCGATACTAATATTATGACTTTTGTGGGGATTATGAATATGTTTTGGTAGCGTAGAATATTTTGATGTAGATTCATCTTCCACCATCAAAGCCAATGTAAATGAAGTAGTTAACACAGACTGAGTAGGAGCAGATCCACTGAGAAACTGAACCAACAATGTATGAACAAGGATAAATAGTCCTATCAATGAACCAATACTAACGTCCACTTATGCTCAAAACAGAACCGTTATGGTCATAAAGAATGCTGTAAATTATTTTTTAGGGTTCTTATGATTAGTAGCTTTGATATTTTTGCTTTACAATTGATTCTGAATACTGAGTGCATGATGAGATGATACAAAAGCCTCTAATTGATACAAAGGACTTAATTATTCATTGTACGCTTTATTTGGTGTTTGATTCACATGGATTTTGGTAAGTTTTGCAATTTATCTTGTAAACAAATTTTTCACATGAGCATAAAAAAACTTTTATTTTTTGTAATAGGATTATTACCATTATTTAATGTATTCGCTGAAAGTGCTCCGTACGATTTTCAACAAGAGAACTCAAACTCCTCAGTAGTAAACTGACAGGTTTTTATAAACATATGAGATGTATGAAACAGAGAAACTGATACCGCCAAAATCGCAAGGCAACAACTTACTCAAGCATCGGACTCGCTTCTAACCAGACTCATTGTAGCATTTAACTTAGCTCCTTTCAGAAGCTCTGATTCATGAA
>CALFEN010000013.1 GCA_937950065.1 uncultured bacterium
TCAGCTTTGGAGAGATGAAAAGCTCTCTGAGTATATAAACATTGATATTTTATAGATACGAATGGATGCCATAGACCACACGAAATAAATTTCTGATTAATAAGACAGGCTTTTGTTTTTAAATTAGATAATAAAAGCGACATTTATATAGCTGAACGGTTAAAAAAGAACTGATATAGAAGAGATGGAAATGGCTGAAGTCAATATTTATCTGCATCTAGGTTGTGAGCTATTTGGTCTGATACTTTTTATTATTGAATTTTTAAATTTGGTAATCGGTATATAGATTTAAAAGAATGTAATGAAAATTATAAGCAAATCATAACAGAAGACGAATATAATGTACTAGCTCAAAGATCTAGATGAGAGAAAAAGATGACAGAGACTGGTCTAAGCTATAAACCCTTTAAGTCTAATTTTGTGAAAACTGAAGATGATTTTACAATGAGTTGTTATCTTCCGAATATAAAAAGATTTCAAAAAAGATTTTTAGAGGAAAAGGAAAAAAATCCTGATTTAAAATTTCAGGATGTCGTAGAACCTCATCAGATAAGATTTAGGTGCACTATATCTGACTCTAAATATAAAAATTTGGAGATTTCATATGATATAATACAAGAAGAAATTTTAAATTTTTTTAAAAAATTTAATTGTTCTAATAATGGCTACAACAAATATTTGAAACATAAAAAATATGAATTATCTGAATTAAGCAAAGAAAATGCAAAGGAAAGAAAATCTTTAACTTTGTATTGCAATAATCTGAAAATCAAGAAGAATGATTATATTTCCAATTCTCTATGAAAAAACTTGAATAAAGAAGAAGAAAATATTTATAGACAAAGAGTGAAAGATTTTGATGAAAATATTAGGAATATTGAATGAAAAATAGAAGAAATTGATAGGAAAGAGAATGTTTTTGTATATGATTTACAAAAATTTATAGATCTTTTTAAAATCATTCCTGAAGATTATGAAAGTTGGGATTACGGATCACAGAAAAATGTTAATGATATATTTTTTTCAAGCATTACAATAAAATGAAATAAGAAAGTAGTAATACACATTAAAGATTTTTTTAAAGATTATTTTGATATATAATTTGTAACTATTCACTTACATCTTTATAAACGTATAATAGGTATTTACCTATTGATATAAAAAAAATGCTAAATGAATATGAAATGAAAAGGGCTACGAAACCTGCAGAGTATGTAATTTATTGTAGAAAATCAACTGATGAATCATCAGGAATGCAAAATCAATCACTACCAGATCAAGTTAAATATTGTTTGGAATATGCAAGAAGAAATGATATAAAATTGAAATTCAGAGATGATGACTATGATTTCGATAGTGAGGAAGAGATTGAAAAACAATTGCAAGATGATGATCCAGTAAATAGAAATACGTATGTAGAGGCTCAGAAGTATTATGTTATAAATGAACAAAAATCAGCCAAAACACCTTGATTAAGAGAAAAACGAAGAAAACTTATAAAATATATTAAAAAATGAAAGATCAAATGAGTTTTAAGTTATTCACCAGACAGACAGGCAAGAAATATGCTTGAATGATGAGAAATCATTGATTTGGTTGATAAAAAACTTGTAGATTTGAAGTATACAAATTTTCTTTTTGAAAATACTCCTGATTGAAAAATGATGTTATGAATATGGTTTGTATTTTCAAAGCAATATTCAGATAAATTATCACAGGATAGCTCAAGATGAACATATTCTGCATTAGAAAGATGAAGAGCTCTTTGAGTTTACAAACATTGATATT
>CALFEN010000014.1 GCA_937950065.1 uncultured bacterium
AAATACCCTGACAAAAGATAGTATTGCCCAAAAATGGCTGGATATATTAAAATGAAGCTGAATAAATCCTATTGATATGCATCCACCTTTATGGTTTTGGAGCAGAAACAACTTTCAATATACATTATAATAATAATTAAAATGCTTGCAGTAATAGACAAACCCAAATGATATACAAGTTTTGATGTAATAAAAAAACTCAAAAGACTTTACCCAAAAATCAAAATTTGACATAGCTGAACGCTGGATCCTATGGCTACAGGAATTTTGTTGATAGGTATAGACAAGTCTACCAAAATACTAGGATCTCTGCAAGAACTTGATAAAGAGTATATCGCTGAAATAGATTTCGCCAAAGACAGTGATACATGGGATATGGATTTTTGGAATTTTTTGAGACAATATCATTTTGATGCAAACCATATATATATAAATGATAAGGAGATCAAAATTCCTCAAATCAGTGAAATCAAAACAAAACTTGATATGCTGCTACCGCATTATATACTGCCTTTACCGGACTTTAGTGCAAAAAAAGTCGGAGGCAAAAAACTTTATGATTTGGCAAGGACTGGGAAAAGTCTAAATATCTCCAGACCTATGGATATCTATGAATATAAAATACTGGATTATACTTTTCCTGTTTTAAAAATAAGGTTTAAAGTGTGATCTGGCACTTATATCAGAAGTATAGCTTACCGACTTGGCAAACAATTTGAAATGGGAGGGATATTAAAATCCCTCAAAAGAACAAAAATTTGAGACTACTGATTTTAAATTTTTAAATAACAATTATTAAGATAATTATCTCTTCAACATGAAATTAGCAATTATTAATTTTTTATAAAATTATATTTTGAGAATCTATATAAAACATTGTAATATTCTGCTCTGGTAGCTTTGACTTTATAAACTTTTCCAAGCTCTCTTTTTTTTCTAAACTTGTCTTTATTATAAGAATTTTTTGTTCCTGTCTGTCAATCTGTGAATCTTTTATAGTATATGATTTGGCGTAATTTAATCTGTCAACTGATGTAGCAAATCATTTTTTTAACATTTCTACTATAAAATATCTTAATGCTCTTGATTTATTTGGATAAGTGGTTATTAATATAATAGGTTCCATTGTAAGAATCTCTTTTAAAATATAAAAAAATCGTTATATTATTTTAAGAAAAATTATTAATAATTCAATATGAAAAAGATTAAAAAATCAATTCTATATATTCGCTTATTTAGACCGGTATTCCATTTTCTATTGATAGTAATATCTTTTTTTCTTATTTATAAACTACGTTTACGTACAGATCTTATACCCCTTATACAACTGGAAATTCCTGCAATGGATTTTAATGAAACAATGATTTTCGCACTATTTTCTGGAATGGTTTTTATATTGTACGGATTTTTAAACTGAATATATGAATTATTCAAACCTATACACTGATATTATAGAAAATTTAGTTTTGCTTTTTTTATAGGAATTATAACTATAGCTTTTATAGCGTATGTAGGTCATGGATTCCTCTTTCACAACTGAATTTCAAGATTTGTCTTATTTGTATGATCTCTATTTTCATTTGTATTCATTACTGTATTTGATGTTTTTTATAATATCATAAATTCCAAATTTGAAGCCCAAGTTCCATATAAAATTTTATTTTTGTATAACAATAAAAAATCTTTTGAAAAAATAGAAAAAAACTTTGCATTTTACAAAATATATAAAATTTGCGGAAAAGACTTATCAGAACTAGGCGAAAAAATATGATTATCGCTAAAAGACTATGACATAATAATAACTATATGAACCGTAGAAAGACAGCTACTGCAAAAAATTGCTGACTACACAAGAATTGCTGAAAAATCTTTTTATCATATATCAGAAAGCTATTTCCTAGAAGATATTATATACTCACCAGAAAGAGTATGACCTATATTAGCTCTAGAATACAAAGCATCTCCTCTAGATGGCTGGTTTAGAGTACTAAAGAGAATCTTTGATATAATACTATCTTTAGTGTTTTTAATATTCTTTTTCTGGTTGTATTTACTTGTAATAATATTTATTTATATCAAAGATGGAAGACCTATATTTTATAGCTCACAAAGAGTCGGCAAATGAGGTAATCTCTTCAAAATGTATAAATTTAGAACTATGGTAAAAAACGCTGAAAATATAAAAAACGAACTCCTATGAAAGAGTGAAAGAAAAGGACCATTATTCAAACTAAAAAACGATCCTAGAATCAAACCATGGTGAAAATTCCTCAGAAAAGCAAGTTTAGATGAGTTGCCACAAGTCTTTAATATTTTAAAATGAGACATGTCATGGGTAGGTCCTAGACCTCACTTACACGAAGAAGTAGAAAACTATGAATGATGGCAAAAAAGACTTTTGAGTGCAAAACCTGGGCTTACAGGATATGCTCAAGTTTTTGGCAGAGATAAATTA
>CALFEN010000015.1 GCA_937950065.1 uncultured bacterium
GCTAGAACCTTTTGTTTTCGTATTATCTCAAACTTTTACTTTTATTATTCAGCTTCTTCCATTTTTAAACCAAATTATAGCATTATCTCATCGGTAATTTATAGCTTCGCTTGATTTTTGTCAATTTGCTATTACAAATCCTTCTGTTCCATTATTTCATACAAAGGGTAGAGGCATGATCAATGCTGTTCTATTTTTTCATCAAGATTTTTTAATAAAGTTATCTAAATTTGCGTTTTCTACTAATTTGAAATCAATATATCATTCTCTACATTCAAAAAAATTTCATATAATCTGGTGTTTCTTGTCTTTGATTGCATATCTAAATATACCATCGGGCATATCAGCGTCTTTTAATAATTCAAATTTAGCTTCATGCTCTGCAGCTTTATCAAATTCTTTATTTCAATCTGTATTATTTATTCACTCTATTCACATTTTGTTTATTATTCTAAAATAACGTTTGTAATTATTTTTGATTTTTAGTTTACCTGCAAGCTAATGAAATCTGTTGAAAATTATTTTTAGAATTTATTTATCAGCTTTAACTTTTTCTGTTGTTTTACCTTTTCCAAAAGTTTTTTTAGTGTTTTCTTTAAAATTATGAGCTTTTTCTTTTATATTATCCCCTGTCTTTTTCATCTTTTCTTTAGTTTTGGCGTTTGTTTCTTTTATTTTATCTTTGGTTTTTTCTGTAGTGTCTTTAGTTTTAGTTTTAACTTTTTCTGAAGTATTTTTAATGTTTTCTTTGATTGCAGTAGTGTTTTCTTTGGTCTTATCTGCAATTTTATTTTTTGTATTTACAGTATTTTCTTTAAAGTTATGCGCTTTTTCTTTGGTACTGCCTACAAATTCGTCTTTTTTTGTCTTTATTTTTTCATTTTGTGTTTTTACTTTATCTTTTGCTGCACTATATTTTTCTTTAGTTTTTTCAGTGACAGATTCGTTGGTGTTCTTCGCTTTTGTTTTCATATTTTCAAAAGACTGTTTAGTCTTGTTTACAAGATTATCTTTAGTTTCTTTAAAGTCTTTTCATTTAGTTTCTTTTATCTCTTTTACAAAGTCTTTTGTTTTAGCTACTCATTTGTCAGTGGTGTCTTTTATTTTTCCTCCGACTTTATCGAGCCCTTTTCTTTTTGATTTCGGAATTTTATCATATTGTTTCCCTACAAAGTTTCCTATAGATTTGAACGGCATTGCAGCCAATCCAAAAATATCTCAAAAAGTAGTTTTTAGATCATGACCAAGAGTTTCTTTTTCTTCTTTAGTTATGATACTGTTTTTCTTTTTATCTATTTTTACTTCACTTTTTTCTTGTTCTTTAAATTCGTTTTCTTCTGGTTTTTGAGTGTTTTTTGTGTTTGCAGTATCCAAAACATCTTTAGGATTATCTTGTTTTGTTCACTTTATCTTTTGTTTAGTGTCTTCTATTTTTTCTTTAGTTTTTTCGGAAACAGATTTGTTGGTAGTTTCTATTTTTGTTTTAGTTTTTTCAAAAGAAGTTTTAGTTTTATTTATAAGTTCGTCTTTTTTGTTTTTTATTTTGGTAGATTTTTTTTGTTCTTTTTTTTTATCTTCGGCCATTTGGAAATCGAGAAAAAATTAAATTAATAATAATTTTAAACAATTTTCTGAAAAAAGCAAATTATTTATTTTATAATCTAAATTTTTTGCTTGATATTTTGATAAATATGGATAAAATCTAATGCAAAATTAAGTTATTTTAAGACTAAATTCTGTCAGTTAATAATTTATTTGCAAATTATTTATTTTGTAATTAAGATAAAATGACAGTATCCGTAGCAGAACAATGAAAAAAACACATTCCTTGAGTGGAAATCATAGACGGTCAGATTATCGTTAAAATCTGACATGTCATAGAACATCCTATGATGGAACAGCATTATATTATGATGGTAGATATTTTGAGATTAACCCAAGCCTGATACATTAGTATCAAGAGAGTAGTTCTTAAACCATCAGACAAACCTGAAGTTGTTTTAAATTCAAACGATCTGGAGCCTGGATCTTATAAGGTACAAGCACATTGTAACATTCATGGAGTCTGGGAAAATGAAATTTTAATTTAGAATAAATTAAGATTGATTTTTAATTAAATTTATTTATATTATATACTTAAACTTTTTTAAATTCTTAAAACAATTAAAAAATATGGTACATGATAAAGTAGAAATAAAATTCAATTTTTCAAATCTTACACCTGTATTAATTACTGATTTAAAAGATTTGGTAAAGTACAATATTGATCACAAAGTAGATAGTTATTTGCAAAAAATATTCAAAAAAGCTGATGCCAAAGTATCCATTGATATAAACATCAAAAAAAATAAAAAATGAGAGTTTAATGGTATTTTCAATTTTATGTTGGACGGTAAACCATTCCATTATGAGAGAGAAGGGTATACTATGCCTGAAGATTTGGTAAATAATGCTTTTGACAGACTCAAAGAACAATTTTTAAAAATATTCAAAGACTAATTTTATAAAATAATATATATTTAATGGAAAAGAAAGTTTTAACAAAACAATGATTTTTGAAACTACAGGAAGAACTTAGAGTCCTAAAAACGGAGAAATTACCAGCAGTCCTTGTAAGATTAAAAGACGCTATCTGACAATGAGATATTTCTGAAAATTCAGATTATGATGCTGCAATGTCAGAGAAAGATTTGTTGGAAGTGAGAATTAGAGAAATAGAAGAGCTTTTGGAAAATGTAGAAATTCTTGAAGAACATGTATCTTCTGGTGAAGTTAAGTACAATTCTACTGTATTGATAGAAGATGAAAAATGAAAGACTTATGAATATAGAATTGTGGGTACTTGAGAAATGGATATTCTTGATAATACTATATCATTTGATTCACCGCTTGGTGCAGCTCTCAAAGGTAAAACAGTATGAGAAATTATTACAGTTCGTGCTCCTAGAGGTAAGTATAAAGTAAAAATTTTAGAAGTTAAATAATAATATGTTATCTGTATATTTTAGAAGCTTTGCAAAAATTTGAGTTTTCATATTTTGTGTTTTTTTCATTGTCTTTTTTATTGTATACGGATATAGGTTCAACAGAAATATATGATTTATCCAAAAAAATGTATATGTAGAATTTAAGTTTTGGAGCAAAAATCAGACTATACATTTTGGGGGGGATTTTTATACCACAGAAGATAATTATCTCAAGCTTTATAATATTGAAAGTTGATGTTACAATATTACATATTATAAATATAGGTATAAAGAATGTTTTGAAGAAAATAAATTTTTCCATGATATATTTGTAATACCTGGCGAAGATAAGATCCTTGGTAAAGACTATCAATGAAAGGTTGATAATATAGATTATCTTACTTTTTGAGGTAGTGCTATTAAGTGAAGAGATTTTTCCAGTCCGATTCAAAATGCCTTTAGGTACAATGAAATTAGTTTTGTGCAGGATGATAATAAACTATTTGCATGTAGTGATGATTTTTTGGTCTGTAAATATGTCAAAGACGTATATTGAGATCCTGTTTGAGGCGTAGAAGAGGGTATTATATATTACGATGAACAAAATTGATATAAATTAGTATGATTAAAATAATCTTAATTTTTTTTTGATACAAATTATAGTATATCCTGTTTTTAAAGATGTTTTTTTGTTCACAAAAAATATTCTAAAGTCAAAATTGAATATATAAAAACTAAATAGTTTATTTGAAAAAAATAATATTTTTAATTTGTGAAAGTCGTTGATTACTATTCTGTAGCGAAATTTAGTATTTTATATAGTTTTTTTTAATTTTCATATCCTTTCATAAAATAATTTATAGCTTTTTCACTACATCAAGATAGTGCTTCTACTTTAAAATCTTTTCTTTGACGGAAAGATTTTTTATTAAATTGGACTCATATATTCATGAGATTTAATTTTTGTAGATATGTTCATTGTCATGTAAATACACAATCGTGGATTTCTGGGTAAAGTACCATGGTTTTTACATAATGTTGTATTACTCATTCATCTACAAAAGGAATAAGTTTATATTGTCTTCATTGATTGAAGAAACAAAAATCCATATTAAATTTCCCTCTATAAAAGTTACAGTCGTCGTTTAGGAAAACCTGTTTTTTATCTTTTATGTCCATGAAATTATTTAATACATATATAATTTCTGGTATATTTAAGTTTGTTTTTACTCTTTTTATATAGATTTGTGCAAGATCATAAGTATCCATCAGTCCAAGTGATTTTACTTTTTCCATGATAGAGTAGATAACATTGTTTTGTCTCCACATACGGAAAAAGTCATTATCCTGTTTTCTGGTTCTGCTTATTTTCAATGCTAGTTCACCGAAAACAGTATAACATCATTTTTCAAGCATTTCTTTACCTTCCCATAAAAGATTTTTGTCAGTACAGATATCTATACCTCCGATTTTGTCTATAAATTCTTTAAATGCTTCAAAATCAAGCATTACGTAATAGTTTATAGGGATATCAAGCATATTCGAAATGTAATTTGTAGTCGTTTCTAGTGCTTTTTCTTGATCTTTTGTTTCATAGAATATCTCATGATAAAGAAAATCTAATTTCATGTCTTTCCCGTTGTAGTTTATTTCCCGGTCTCTAGGTAATCCAAGTATTACTAAATTTTGAGTATTTTCATTGTATACCACAATTTTTATTACGTCGGTAGTTTCTGTTCATCGTTCTGCTTCCCTTCACATTCAGTATATTATTGCAAAATAATATCCTTTTATATTAAAAGGTTTTTTTTGTAGACTTTTTATAAATTTAATTTTTTCTAGATATTGTTTTGCTTCGGTTTCTTGTTTGGTAGGTTGTGCAGGTTTAGTTGTTTGACTAAGTCATACTTTTTTTTTCATATCTCATATCCATCATAATGTTTCGTCATCTATAGAGTCTTTTACTTGTCATGTTGCTGTAGCATTTTCTGTATCGTCACCGGAAAATTCTTGAGTTTCTAGATTTACCAAATTTCAAGACTCATCAAGTACTTTGGTTACAAGTTTTCCTGAAGCTATTTCAAATATCTCAGTATTTCCGTTTGCCATTTTATTTATTACTTTTTCTGGTTCTTGCTCTATTTTAAACTCTTTTTTCCCGAAATAGTTTTCTCTGTAAAACATATAAATCCCTACTCATATCACTCATGCTACCAAAATAATAGATATTATCAAAATTATGTATTTGTTAATTTTTTTCATCATGTATATTTGTTATAAAAAATCGTATCTATACTAATCAAATTGGGAAAAATTTCAAGATATATTTTTATCTTTAAACATAAAAAAAGTTAGTAAAAAATAAAATTATATATTTTGAGATAAAAAACTTGTATAAAAAATAAAATTGATTATAATATAAGAACAGTTCAGTGAAAAAAGTAAATCTACAATATATAATATGTGGAGGAAGGCTATGTGCATTCAGGCTTATTTCGAAGATGCTGAAACTGCGACCTTAAGGCAAAAAGCTGCCTGTTGGTCATTAGTCGTCGCGATTCTCTCCGTATATGTTTATCTGATTTTCTCCTGAACCAGCCGGGCGTATCGTCTGGCAACGGGCCGAGGTCCCCCCTCGGTCCGTTTTTTTTGTTATAGATATTTATAGAAATTATTGTAATTTTTTATCTGTCTTTGTATTTTCAGATTATATTGTGAAAATATTAGGTTTATTATCCCATATTTTTAAATCAAAATCCTTTTTTATGAAAAATTTTTTATAAAAACAATCATCATTACATCTATATGAAACACTGTTTCACTTTATTTGTAATAAAAAAGATTTAGAAAAAATTTGTTTGAGAAATTATTGTTTAAGAGAATATAAGCTTTTATTAGTTTATGTCTTCATCGTCAAATAGTCATTTTAGTTTTTCATCGAGTTTCTTTTCTTCATCTTCTGAAGATTGATTTATTACATTGACTATTTGAGACTTTTTCTTTAGTTTGGAAAGATCCAACGCTATTATCAAATTCCATACAAGTCATAATATCAATCAAATTCATATGACGTAATATCGACTAGATAGATTTATACTATAGCTTCATACATTTTTTTGTAAAAGAGTAATTACGTCTCATATTGTCAAAAACTGTAGCGCCAATACCAAAAGGATTACAAAATTCATGAGAGCATCATTTTCCTTAAATCATATCAGTATATTTATAAGTCTTTTGAATCTAAAACTGATATTCCATAATATAAGATATACAAAAAGTACGGCAAATACTACAAAAGTTTTTATCATGGAAATGTCTCGCATGTATAATTTTATCTTATCGTCAGTCAAAATAGATGTTTTATATTCTATGATAGGAAAGGATAATGATATCACAAACACTATGATACAGTATAGGATAAATATTTTTTCGAATTGGGTAAATCTGTTCCATTTTTTGAGAGCTTGTTTTGGGAATTTAGTTTTCATTTTCTTTATATTAAATAATTAATTATGATTTTTTTATAATGCTTTTTGTAAAAAAATCAATATGATTTAGAGATTTTTGATAATCCATCATCAAATGATACTGCCTGTTTCAGTTCTCAATATACTTTCCCCTAGGTTTATTCTTACTATAATTTTATCTGCAAATATTTTCAAATCTTTTTCATCAAATCATCATTCGGGTCAAACTATTCCGTACAGATTTTGTTTTTCCATTTTGATATCTCCTAAATCTTTACCGTTAGCATCAAATATTATTAAATTTTTGTCTTGTATAAAATTTGTTATTTCATTGCTTTTTAAAATATGAATTTCAGGTAAAACAAAATTTCGGGATTGTTCGGCAGCTTCTATTTTTATTTTCTCTAGTCTTTGTAATTTAGCTTCGTTTATGGTTTGGATTACTGATCTTTGAGAAGGGTAGAGGACTATTTGAGGGATACCGATTTCTGTTAGTTTTTGGATTATCAACTCTATTTTCTCAAATTTATTTGGCAGACAAATTATCATACCAAAATTTTGTTTTTCTACTGATCTTGAGGTTTTTTCAATGATTTGTGCACAGATATTGTCTTTTTTTATAGATATGATCTCTAGTTTAAATCTTTGAACTTCTTTATTTTCATAGTTTTGGACAAAAAATATATATCAGGGTTTTGCTCTGAGTACGTTATTTAATTGGTGTAAGATCCTGGCTTCGTTGATGTTTATATAATTTCAGTCTCTATTAAATTCTGTGATAAATAGTTGCATATTTTATATTATATCTAAATATATTTTTATAAATACTTTTTAGTAAAAATCAATAAAAAAATAGCTTGATTTTCTTTGAGAAACTTTTATAATTTTAAAAACTTTTATATTGATTAAAAAATATGAAAAAAACATTAAAAATATTCGGACAATGAATAGTCTTGGGACTTGGATTCATATTTGTTTTAGGAATTAGTTATTTGATAATAAAAGCTCGGACAACAACTAATCCTACTACTACCGACGATTGAGCATGAATGTATGCGACCGCTGGAACGACACTGACTGCGGATAAATGGAATAATTTGATAAATAGATCATCATTTAGAGCATATCTAAATACTGCTCAATCTATTTGATCAACATCTGTAAAGATAAATATGAATGCAGAGGAATTTGACACAAATAATGAATTTGATACTTCTAATGCCAGATTTACACCCAAGAGAGCCGGCAAATATTTTTTAACCGCGGTATGTACTTTAGATAGTATTTGAGATACTTATGCATGACGTGTAGATATTTATAAAAATTGAAGTATTGTAGCATGTGGTTCCTTATCTGCTAATTGAGCAAATATTTCTAATGATTCTACTGTATCAACTGTAGTAGATGCAAATGGAAGTACTGATTATTTTGAAGTATATTGTAAGACTACAAAAACAACTAGTAATGCTCTGTTAGTCGCTTCGCATAGCAATTATTTTGCTGGTTTCAGAGTAGAGTAGCCGATGGTTGTTATATAGGAGTTTCTCCGATAGTCTGTTAAAGATAAAATTTTACTTAAAATAGCGTATTTAATAAAATTATTTCAAATTAAATGAAAAAAGCAACATTAGTTTATCTGTTAAACTCTCAAAATCAGTTATTACTTTGTACCAAAAAGAGAGGATTTTGACTTGGTAAGGTAAATTGAATATGAGGTAAAGTTAAAGATAGTGAGGACGTTTTGGTTGCTGCTTTGAGAGAATTGGAAGAAGAATCAATGATAGCTTTATCTGCAGATGATTTACAAGAAGTTGGTCTTTGTCACTTTTACTGGCCTCACAAACCGGAGCGAGATGTAAATGTATATATATTTGTATGAAACTATGAATGAGAGTTTGAAGAAACTGAAGAAGTTAAACCAGAACGATATGACACAAAACATCTTCCATATGAGTTTATGTGGCCAAACGATATTCATTTTGTCCCAAGGTTAATCAATGGGGAAAAGGATTTTGAATATGAGTTTGTATTGGATCCTGATGGTCAGATAATATCTTATCAAAAATTTTCTTAATGTTTAAATTTTAAAAATAATAATTCCATAAAAAAAGATTATTAAATTACTTGAATTAATAATAAATTTTTATATAATAAACGATTGTGTTATTTTTTAGATAATTTTGTAATAAAATGTATCAAAAAAAATTCCGTCCGGCAGCTTATGCTATTTTGTCTTACCAAAATAAAATGGTATTTGGTAAAAAAACAAGATGACCTTTTGAATGACAGTTTTGTCTGATATGATGAGGTATAGAGCACGGGGAAGATCATTATCTTACCCTGCAGAGAGAAATCGCTGAAGAAGTTGGTATCAAAAATTTTGAAATAAAAGAGCTTTTGAATGTATTTTTTCATGTAAGTAAATTTACTTACGGATGAATAGATTACGATCAGCATGCTATCTGAATAGTTTATCTGGTAGAAGCTTTTGAACAGCCTATGCAATGATCAGATGATTGTGGGGAGTTGATTTTTATCGATCCGTTAGAATATAAAAATTATGATTTAAGTCCTATGGCTTCAAAAGCTATAAAATATTATCTATCGCAAAAAATCTAGAATGTTTTATTTTTTTCATAAAAATATTATGGATAGAGTGAAGTTCCCAGTATCAAATCATTTATTTTTATTAAGGGACGATGAAATTTTATTATACCTTAGGAAGTGATGAGTCCAGGAAAAAATGTATAATGTCATAGCTGGTCATTTAGATGGCGGTGAAACTGCTACTCAAGCAATCATAAGAGAAGCCTATGAAGAAGCAGGTATAATTATTAGTCCTGAAGATTTGAAATTTGCTTGTGTGTCCCATAGTTTTGCTGGGGACAAGGAATACGTGCAGTTTTTTATGTTCTGTGTTAGGCGAACTTGAGAGATAAAGAATTTGGAACCAGAAAGATGTTACGAAATGAGATTTTTTCCTCTGACTCAATTGCCTGAAAATACAACGCCTTACGTCCAAAAGGCTATTCAGTGCTTCTTGGATAAAATTTATTATTATGAGTATAGATAGTTTTCTTCCCCATCTGATTTAATCAGTAA
>CALFEN010000016.1 GCA_937950065.1 uncultured bacterium
GTGATATCTGAATCTTTATCTTGAGCAATACTTGCATAGTCAGTACCTGTACCAAGAGTTCAGGTGTAAGTTGTAGCACTTGGATCTTCTACTCACAATGATATATCTCATGTATTTACTACAATACCTGTAGCGACAATACTTCAAGTAGACACATCTCATGTACCAGTAACAGCTCAAGTAGTGATTGTATTTAATATGAAAGTAGCGTAATTTGTATAATCAGAGTCTACCAAATCAAGTTTGTATCACATAGCTTCTTGCAAATCAAGTCAGGCCTGTGTTTGTCAATTTTTTGTAAATTCTATATTTATTCATTTACCAGACCAAAAGCATTGAGCTCATTCAGGGCATGGAGAATTAACAAAGCTTATAATTTTGATATATAAAGTATCTCATTCATATTTAATTTGTTTACCACTTCACAACACGAATTTCTCTCAAAGTTTAATTATAGGCATAGCTGATATAGTATCGTTTCAAGATAGTACCTGAAATCTATTTTGATAAGAAACATGTCAATCTTCATAACTTATAAGTGCAGTTCATGTATTTTCCCACAATATATTTGTGACAGTAAATTTTCCTCACAATACTTCATTTGCAGGAGCATAAACTGAAATATTAGTTCTTAAATATTTTTCTATAGGATCTTGTTGTACTTCTATATACAATTGCTTATCTACAAAGTTAAATTTTATATTTAAACTATGGGAGTAACTACCTGTAGAAAAATTTACAACCGCATTTTTTTCATCTGTCCAAGAAACAATTTTTACAGTCCATGTATTATCTATAGTTGATATGCTTCATGATACTATAGACAAATTATTTTTGAGATACGGGAAATAAAGATTTTCATTTCTATATTCCAAAATTCACTGCTTAATCCCACTCAATAAATAATACATTCTATCATAACATCAACTTCATGTCTGATCAAATGTTTGGAGTTTTATATCTGCCTTTGAGATAACTTTATTTACAAAAGCCATTTTTTCAAAATCAGTACTATATTTCTGCAATTTTTTTGGCATAGCATCTTCCAAAAACTTTTTTGTAGCATTTTTCGCTTTGGATACTACTGCAGGATCTATGCATGAAGTATCTGCCCATGTAAAGCCAAAAACAAATAAAGCAAGTACAATTATCAATATTTTTTTCATATATATTTGTTAATAAATAAATTTTTCTGAATATATAAAAACTATTATGAAAGAAATCTCTCCATGGCGAATGGAAAGACTTCTTGATATAATAATTTTTAAGGTATGAATTGTTCTGTAATACTTACTACCTCATTATCGATCATCTCTACATGAAATGGCACCTTATTATACTGCATTTTGTATGAAGATCAATCATCCATAGTCATTGTTTTACCATTATTTATGATATCCTTAAATGTAGTATAGGGAACTGTTTCATTCCGATGCATTTCTCAATCTTTACCACTTGAATAAGTCTGCATAACAGTTTTTACGTTTTCTGATATTTTGTAAAAAGCCATATTTCAAGTATTTACTATATAATAATCATCCAAAGGATAACAAATATCTGTATTATCTTCTTTTTTCATAGCCTCACAAGTTTCTGGTTCGTTCTTTGCCAACTGTGCAGCAGCTTCTTCTCATGTATACCAATTAATAAGATTTACGTTCATATAATCTCCATCTGTTTTTTCTACGATACTATCAAGATAAACTGTTTGTTTGGAATAACCTGATTGTATAGAATCTATCTTAAATGTTTTCATAACGTCAGATATTTGTGAAGCAAATTCACCAAATATTTCCATATCCATATTATCAAAAGCCATATCAAGAGCTGTACTGTAAGCGAATACATAACCATCTTTCTCTGCTAATTTATTGATATTCAAAAGAGCTTCTTTTTCTTGTTGAGCCCACTGATCGGCTGTATATACTTGTATACTAAAAAGAACTCATACTTTATTGTCTATTTGTGATCTATAGTTAAACATCAATATAGTAGCTTCCTGTGAAGATATATTAGATACTTCATAATAACCTGACCATTCTGCAGGGATTCACAATTCAAAAGTCATAAGCTTATCTCATGCTCCTATCTTGAATGTTTGTAATGGATAATCAGTACTATAAAGTGTCATTGTATATTCATCAACCAAATTTAATACTTGGTTTATTTTTTCAATTTTAGAATCAGTTTTTGTTGTGGATAGTTTTTTCCTCAAAGCTATCTTTGTTTTCCTCAAAATATCTATCTTTTTTATTGGAGTAGAATATTTTGAAGTTGTTTTAGAAAAATAGGTATTCAAAAGATTTACAACTTTAGTTTTGGTAATTCATGTTTTGGAGCATTCTCATGTATAATCTACTTTTACCTTACTTATCTCTTCTGCTACACATTGATTACTATATGTTTTACCATCTACCCCACAAACTGGAGAATAAAGAGTAGGACACATTACGTCATCTGCACTTGCAAAAGACAATGCTGTAACCGCGATCAATCAACAAATTAATAATTTTTTTTGCATTTTTTAATTTTTAAGAAATAAAGAGTATTCATTATATTAACTTTTTAAAACATTTTTTCAAGGTATTTTTTCAAATTTTCTTACTCTGGATTTACTCAAAATTATTTAGTTTATTTATTTCAACAAATAAATAGTTTATATAGTTATACTCTACATCAAAACTACTAAAATTAATTTAACAAGTTGACAATATATTTAGAGTTACTATAATCTCTAAAAACTATAAAGTTAATTTTCTTAATATTATATTTGGAAGATATAACTCTGGATTACTTATCCAAAAAAATTTTTTTTATTTCTTTTTTTAGAACATCTATATCGTAGGACAGACAGTATCATGTAATACAATTATCATTTGATAGTTTCTCCAAAAGATTTGTAATAAGATATATCTTCACCTCGTCCAGTCCCCATTCCCTAAAATATTCATTCAACAAATTATATACATTCATTTTTTGGTGAAAAACGATGCCTCTAATAAATTTATCACTACATATTCATTTTTGAAAAGATATCGCAAAAAGATTTTTCTCTTTTGAAGGATATGTAAGATACCATTCAATAAAATCATCTATATCATATATCTTTATTGAATTTTTCAAAGTTTGTAGATATTTATCTGCAGAATATCTCAATGTCTGGATAAATAAATCCTTTTTATTTTTAAAATAATAATACAGACTCGGTTTCTTTATTCAAAGATCATTTGCTATATTATCAAGTTTTATATCAGTATATTTATTTGCATAAAACAATTTTTCAGATACTTTGAGTATAATTTCTTTTTCCATTAAAGATTAGAATATTTAAAACTTTTTTAAGATAAAGTTTTTAGATGAAAATTCAATAATAAATTTAATTTTTTTTATCTTCAGAAAAGTATATTGCAAGTTGTGGGCTGGGAAGAGAACCTCCCAGCCCTTGGTTTTAGGCACAAACAATGTTAGGGCAGGCGTATATAGTAGCTTCCCACTGTGATCAGTTGTAGGAACCACACAAAGCAATTCACGAAAAAAGATCTCTTTTGTCCTGCCTTTAATAAGACCAAGACGTAAACAAGTTGTGCATGAATGAATAAAAAATAACCATTGACATTAAACCCCTCTATTTTGGAAGAGTCTATAGTCCAAAGGGTGATAATCTGAGGGAAAAGACCTATAACTGCAACGACTCCTCCTGTAGCAGCTATATGATCAAAATATCTCAAATGGAAGATAAAATGAAGGTTCCTTTGCAGTCTATAAAAAGTTACATCCATGATTTCACTACAGACCTGATACCAACCTATAAACTTCTGGATCAGTGGTAAGTTGCGAAGTTTCCCCAAGATATTATACGCCTTGACCAGATTACACTGAATAAAGGAAGAAATCATTATCCACTCCTTGTGGTTATTATTTATTTGTAGTATAATTATATACGGATTTTTAACATAAAGTCAATATCGTTTACAAGTCCAAATAGTCAAATAGAATAATTTTACTTAAATATTTTCTTGCAAAATTTTTGAAAAACAATATACTAGATACTTATCTAGTGCTCTCATAGTTCAACGGATAGAATAGCCCCCTCCTAAGGGGCAGATACAAGTTCGATTCTTGTTGGGAGTATTTTAGAAATTTATCAAGAATATCTTTTCAAAAAATAAATGATAACTCAAGAAATATTAAATCTCGCAAAGATTGTATGGGACTATCATCATGTAAATCATAAATTAGAAAAAAGCGATATAATAATGATATTGGGCACTAACGATATAAGAGCTGCCGACAGAGGAATAGAGTTATTCAAAGAATGATTTGCTGACAAAATATTGTTTTCGGGAGGAATAGGAAGAATGACATGTTGAGATCTCAATTTTCAAGAGACAACAGAAGCTGATAAATTCGCAGTAAAAGCTATGGAGAATTGAATTCCCAAAGAAAAAATACTGATAGAAAATAAATCTTCTAATACTTGAGAAAACATAAAATTCAGTTACGAACTAATAAAAAACTTAAATATCAAGAAAATAATACTGGTGCAGACTCCTCACATGGAGAGGAGAACTTTGGCCACATTCGCAAAACAATGGCCTTGAAACAACATTTCATTTTATATTACATCACCTCAAATTGACCTCGAAAACTATCCAAACGCAATATTTCCTATGGAAGAAGTTATAAATATAATAGTTTGAGAGTTGCAAAGAATAATAGAATATCCTAAAAAATGATTTCAAACATATCAAGAGGTGCCAGAAAATGTATTAAAAGCGTACAAAGGTCTGATAGAATTGTGATTTACAAGACATCTATTAAAAGAGATTTAAGATATCCTGATAAAAAAACTTGATTTCAAACAAAAATTTGTTATTTATAATATACTTATATTTTTTAAAAAATTAAATGATAACTCAAGAAGTATTGAAATTTGCAAAAATCATTTGGGATTATCATCATGTAAATCATAAATTAGAAAAAAGTGATCTAATAATGGTTTTAGGGTCTCACGATACCAGAGTAGCTGAAAGATGAATAGAGTTACTAAAAAACTGATTTGCAAATAAAATATTATTTTCATGAGGATTAGGGATATTAACAGATGATAATCCTAGTTTTTTTGAAACAACAGAAGCTGATAAGTTTGCAGATATAGCTATAAAAAATTGAATTCCCAAAGAAAATATATTAATAGAAAACAAATCACGTAATACTTGAGAAAACATAAAATTTAGTTATGAACTTATAAAAAACTTAAATATCAAAAAAATAATACTAGTGCAAAAACCTTATATGGAAAGAAGAACACTGGCCACATTTGCAAAACAATGGCCTTGAAGTAATATTTCATTTTGCATTACATCGCCGCAGATTAGTTTTGAAAATTATCCAAATGAAGAAATTCCTATGGAAAAAGTAATTAATATAATAGTTTGAGATTTATTGAGAA
>CALFEN010000017.1 GCA_937950065.1 uncultured bacterium
TTGATATCTTGGAAAAGCCTAAAAAAAGAGAAAGACTTATAAAAGAACTTGATGAGGATAAAGAATTTCAAAGCTGGTTTTGACCTGAAGTAGAAAAGTTTATTAAAAAACTGATAGAGAGTTGAAAAACAGATCAGAGATCAATAAGAGCAATTCAGTTTTATATCCAGAAAATATGAAAACAAAATCCTAATCTAAAAATAGACGGCATAAACTCACCAGAAACAAAAAAAATTATAGAACAGCTAAAAAAACTGCTTAACATAAATCCAAAACAAAGAGAAGACACAACATCAAAGATTACCCAGCCTGAATCACATGAAAGTGAGCAATGACCGTTTGTTGACAGCCTGACAATAGCCAATTGAGATGAATTTAGCTTTGTAAATCCTGAAACCCAGCAAAAGGAAACTTACAGGATAAGTGATTTATTAGTAAAAAAAAATAAAGATAAACTTGATATACTGAGCAAAAAAGACAGACAGTTATCTCTTATTGCTGAGACGTGAAATGTTTACAGAGATTATCTTCAAAATATCAAAGAAAGAATCACTTTTGATCTATGAGGTGAAAAAGATAAAAGATACCAAAAACAGATTTGAGTGATAGAGTGACAGATAGTAAAAATAAACACAGCCTTACTTAGGATAAATTGAGAAAAAAGCGAAGATATTGATACAAAAGCTATAGTAAACGACATATTTATCAGTGAAAAAGATATAGCTCAGATATCTATATTCAATGAAGTCTTTTTTGACTGGTGAGCATGAAGAATCGCTAATCCTTATGATAGAATAGAATATGCACAAAATAACTACGAAAGAATTAAATCAATCCTGCTTGATTCTACCTCAGAATTTACACAGGAAGATATAAAAAGAAAAAAAGTTGAAATATTTAAACTGTTTAGAATCAACGACTGAATGGATGAAAATAGGCACGAATACGACAGTTGAATGTGAATCCAGAAGAATTTGGAACCTGATATTCTCAATGATGAAGAATTAAACAAAGAACAAGAAATCAAAAAACCGTTTGATTTTGTAAAATCACTGCAAAACAGTCCTCAAAAAAAACAAGAATTATTTGAAAGTGCAAGACAATGAAAAGAATGATTAAAAAAATTTCTGGAAGTAAACTGATTTGAAAGTCCTGAAAAAGATAATTTCTTGGATAAATTATACGACTTTATCAATGAAACTTTGAATATTATAACAAAGGAAATTGAAAAACAGGAGAAAGAATGAAAAGTAAAATTTAAGTCGGAAGCACAGAAAAAAACTATAATAGATAACCAACTTATAGAAGCCACAACAACAGTATTTTCAAAATTTGTGATAAATTCTACTCTGGAACAAAACAAAGATTATACAAAGCAACTTTGAAAAAATAATCAGCTTATAGATTTGTATTCAAATATTGAATGAATTTGAGATAATATGTCAGACCAAACTTTTAATAAAATTTCATGACGAACTAAGTTTTGGGCTACACAAATTGCAATGATGTATGTAGCTGGTGTAGTGCAACTTGCAACAAGACTGGCTGTATGAAGTGCATTAGCTGTAGACTGACTGACAGCAGGCACAGCATCCATGTGAATGTGAGAATTTTTGACTTCAAAAGCATTATTGACTGGCGTATGAACAGAAGCAACTCTTTTGTGAGCTGAGTGAGCCGCATTTTACAAAACTTATGATATATTGAACGGTATCATGAATGAAAAAGATGCCAGTCAGGTAATCCAGAAGTTTAAGACAAACGACTGGTACAGGACAAGTATGTTTTTGTGAATTTTGAGAGCTCTGCCATTGGAGAAATTTTACAATCAGGCTGAAAAACTTTCTTTAAGCAGTCCAGTCCCAAAGGCTTTCTGTGAGCAACTATATAAAATGTCGCTTGATACTGCATGACTTTTGGGCACAGATATAGCGATAAAACTTTCTTTTGAGGAATGAGTTCCAAATCCTATAACTAATATCTGAGATTTTTTTGATTTTATACAAAATGAATTAAGTTATATAATTCCTCTTGTAGCATGACTGAGATGAGCTGAAGGCACAGTCTGAGCTATATGATGACTTGAAAAACTCTGAGAGATGAAAAATAAAGAACTTGATATAGTAGTAAATAAAGACTGAACTGTAACCGTGGAATGACTAAGACTTGATATAAGAAAACTAAAACAGAGGTTGAATATATTGGATCAGAAGAAAAAAACTCCAAGCGTGGTAAACGAAAAAAAAGAAGTAAGACAGAAATTAACGGCAAAAAAACAGCAGTTGAAGGAAGAAAGAGAATTCCCTCCAACAGAACACAGAGAAATGCCAAAATGATACAAGCCTAAACCAACTGACAGTATGAGGGAAGATGCAAGTTGGAATATAGTATATAGAAACCTTGGGATTAATCTGGACAATATAAAACTGGAAGATGTGGTAAAAGGCTTTAATTTGGAATGAAATGTTATAAAATGAGAATGAATAAGCAGATGATTTGGAGATATGCTAAGCAGATTTAATGGCAATGAAAGCATTGATAAAATATGAAACGATGTAAGTAAAACAGTAGACAGAGAATTTACCAGACTTCTAGAATACTTGGATCATCTTAATGGATTAAATGGTGAACAGCTACAGCAAATAATGAAGTTCAAAAACAGTGTAGAGGCTACCAAAACAAGAATAAAGCAGGAATTCCTGAAATCTCTGGAAAATAGAATTAAAGGCATAGATATTGATAAAAATTATGCTGATAATACTAAATGGTTAACAGATAAGATTGATATGTTTGTAAAAAACATGGATGGCAAATTAAGATTGAGAATTGAAAATTGAAAAGAAGTATTTAAATATAATGAACAATTGAGATAATTTATTTATTATTAATATAAGTATAAACAATGAGTGACCAGGAAAAACAACTAAAAAAAAGTGATAACTGAGAAAACAGTATTATGGATATTTTTAGAAAAAAATGATATCTACAAAAATATCCAAATACACAAGTTAAATTTATTGAAGAAAATGTTTTTGCTGTTTTTAGTAATGAAAAGAATATTGCCTTATTTTGTGATAGAAATTGAGACACAATTTTAAATATTTGATACTTAGCAGAATCATATTATTTTAAAACAGCCTGTATATTCGCTTGATATATTGAAGTAAAAAATAAAAATTGAGTGTATATTATGTATAAAATCAAAAATATTGATAGAGAAAAAAAAATAATTAATCCCGAAAAAATAGTTGATAAATATTCTGAGGAATATTTTAAGGCTTGGATGAATATCGCTTTCTTTGAACTTTCTTTATCCATTCTATTATTTCATAAAGAGGCTACTGACGGCTGATATACCCCTCAAAGTAAAGAATGATTATTAATCGACATAAAATATAAAGTATTAAAAATTAAAGATCTTTATGAATATAAACAAAAGGAACAGATTGATGCAAAGTTATTCAATGAATTACTTCCCAAAGTCCAAAATCTATTATTAGAGCAAATTTGAGATGATAGATTCAAAAGAGCATGAAGAGAGATAACTATGGAAGAATTAAATTTTTACAGGAATGAACATCTAATCCCTGAAGAATTATATCAATTAGCAAATAAAGAATTTGAAAAAGTTCAGTCTTTGGAACAAAAAAAACAGGAAGAACAAAGAACTCATATGAAAGATGCTTTTAAATGAGCTATGCAGGATGTTTTAGATAATCTCTGAAAGGAAACAAAATAGACTCTGAATTTCAAAAACTGCTTGATTATTTGTAAAATATGTAATGACTAAACGAAAAACAGCTAGAACAAATAAGAAAGTTTAAAGATAATGTAGCTACCAAAACAAGAATAAAGCAGGAATTGATAGAAGCTGTCAGCAAGAAAATAGAATTAAAGGCATAGATATTGATAAAAATTATGCTGATAATACAAAATGGTTAACAGATAAGATTGATATGTTTGTAAAAAACATGAATACTAAATTAAAATCAGATATTATGTCTTGACAGGTATTATTTTGAAATAAAAAAGAAAAACATAGATAACTTTATGAATAATAACTAAAATAATGGTTGAAAACGAAAAAAGTCACTATGATGGCGAAGATATAAATTCAAAAAACATATATGATTGATTGAAAAAAGAATGATATCTTGAAGAATATCCTAATTTAGAAATTATTAAAATAAAAAATGATTTATATGCTATTGATGCTACTTGAAATAGTATTTGGTTATTTGTTAATAAAACCTGAGAAGTTATATTAAATATTTCAACAGTTAGTAAACAGCACTATTTCAAAACAGCTTGTATACTAGCCTGATATATAGAGGTAAAGGATAAAAATTGAAAATATATCATGTATAAAATTAAAAATATAGATAAGGAGAAAAAAATTATTAATCCTGAAAGGATTGTTGATAAACATTCTGAAGAATATTTTAAGGCTTGGATGAATATCGCTTTCTTTGAACTTTCTTTATCCATTCTATTATTTCATAAAGAGGCTACTGACGGCTGATATACCCCTCAAAGTAAAGAATGATTATTAATCGACATAAAATATAAAGTATTAAAAATTAAAGATCTTTATGAATATAAACAAAAGGAACAGATTGATGCAAAGTTATTCAATGAATTACTTCCCAAAGTCCAAAATCTATTATTAGAGCAAATTTGAGATGATAGATTCAAAAGAGCATGAAGAGAGATAACTATGGAAGAATTAAATTTTTACAGGAATGAACATCTAATCCCTGAAGAATTATATCAATTAGCAAATAAAGAATTTGAAAAAGTTCAGTCTTTGGAACAAAAAAAACAGGAAGAACAAAGAACTCATATGAAAGATGTTTTTAAATGAGCTATGCAGGATGTTTTAGATAGTCTCTGAAAGGAATAATTTAAAAATAATTATTCTTTAGTCTGAGAAATTACATTGTAAAAATCTATTACTCTTGGATCAATTATTATATCTGAAAACTTTAAAGGAGCAAGCAGTTTTATTCATTTCAGATTAGTACAGCGACTAAGTGCAACATATGCCTGTCAGTGTGCAAATAATCAACCCTGTAAATTCAGTATTATATTATCAAATGTTTTTCACTGGGATTTATGGATTGTTATAGCCCATGCAAGTTTCAACGGAAATTGTATAAAAGAACCGATTGTTTCGGTTTTTATTTTTCTTTCAAATTTGTCCAAAAAATATCTTGTTATTTCCCAAGTATATCTATCTACTTTTTGAGTTTCTCATGTATCAAATATTTTTACGAATACATCATCACCCTGAATATCTTCAATTTCTCACAATGTTCAGTTTTTTCGTTTTCATGCAAGATCATTTGCTACAAACATAACCTGTGCTCATTTTTTCAAAATAAACTCCTGACTTGTAGGGAAAATGGTCTTTTTGAAATCTCAATCTATAAATGCATCAAAATAATGTTCTCTTGAACCTATGGAATCAAGTTTTTCTTCATTTATCTCGTCTGCATCAAAATTTCTTGAACAAAGAAATACTGTTCAATTTTCATAACTGATATTTTTAGGATTACTGATTTGTTGATTTAAAATTTCTAAATCACCTTCATCTACAGTTTTATTTCTTATCTTATTTAGGATATTTATAAAATTCTGGTCTGTCTGCCTGTATATCTTTTCAAGTTCAATAAATTTCATATTCCATGATAGAGAATTGAAAACGTGAGAACTAAAAAAATAAGGACTTTTGTACAATGTGCTAAAAATCTCTTCATCAGAAGTTGTAACAACAGGAGGCAACTGGAATAAGTCTCAAACAAATATCATCTGAATTCATCCAAAAG
>CALFEN010000018.1 GCA_937950065.1 uncultured bacterium
TGTATGGCTGAAAGACTTATACTAAGCCAACTAGACAGATAATGGATGCTTTTGTGGTAGTAGATGTAGAAACTGATACCCAAAATAACCAGCCAGCACAAAATAATACTACAGAGAAACAGCAGAAAGTTGCTTTAATTAATTCAATAAAATTAAAATTCAAGCAGATAAAAACGAAAGCTAATAAAGATAAGATAAGAATGATTCTAGCTAATTTGAAAGAAATTATGAAAGAGGAACAGAGCTATCTAGATAAACTCAAAAAAATTGATTCATTATTGGACATTTTTGTTGGAGAGGGATAAAGAAATTATTCTAAAAATTCTCAAGTTTTAAGATAATAATCACATCTTTTGTATGTTTTTGTGTCTATATAATGTTTTCTATTAGCATCATCAAGTTGTTCTCTATCTGCAAGACCAACATAAACAAGCCTGAAGAAAAATCATTTTATTTTCTCTTTTGCATAATCAAATTGTTCTTGTGTCATCATATCGTTTTGTTTTAGTATTTCTATGTCTTTAAAGGATAAAATTTGATAAAATAACCAATCTCCTAAAAATTTTTTAGTATTTTTTCATTTCTCAGGTTTTTCTATCATAGATTTCAAATTTAAAAGAGATTCCATCTCATCTGCTTTAAGAATAGTAGCCATATAATCTGGAGATTTACAATCTAACTCATGCTCTTGTCAATTTTTATCTTCTTTAAATAATTTAATTAATCATGTTTTGGAAATTTCTTTTCTTACTCATAAATCACTTAATATTCAATCATATCTTCTTTCTATAGCTAAATGTTGTGTGTCAGTATTATTTGGAAATGGATTTAATGCATTTTCAACATTCATAAATAAATTTCAATCTCACATAAAATAGTACTTTAAGTATTGTCAGTCTTCAGACATAACTCAGTACATATTCACAAAATTATAATTTCATGCATAAAATATTTCGGCTTTTTCAAAGTATTCCTTTTTTTCTGGATATTTTTTAGAAGCCTTTTCTCTGATATTTCTAACTTCCTGTTTTATTATTTCCTCAGAAGGCTTAAATTCTATTTTATCCAAGATTTCTTTTGGCAGTTTTTTTAATCAAGCCAGTCTGGAATCTATTTGTCAGCTTCAATTTTCTAATCACATTATATTTTTTAATTTTTAAATATTTTTCTTTAAATCTTGTTTTCATTCCATAATGCTAAACATTATATCCATTAGTCTATCAACAAGGCTTGCATATTCACCATTACTATCTCTAGCAACACCGTTCCTGATTTTATCAACAAACTGATTAATAGCTTCTTTGATATTGTTCGCTACGATGCTTTCAAAATCTGAAAGTCATTGCATTCAACCTTGAATATTTTCTTTAAGTTTCTCAATATTTATATACTCGCCAAGTCATTTATCCAGTATATAGTTTCTTATCTGTGAAACTATAGCATCAGACAAATAATCTTTGAGTTTTGTTACATTCTCAATTATATTCAAATCTTTGATTTTGTCAAAAAACTTTATGTCGGTAAACTCAACAGATAATTTTTCTGTTTTGCTTGGATCGTTTCATATTCATACCATGTAATTCGGTAATTTTGATTCCAGCAATGTCCTTAGTCCTGCCATTTTACTAATAATAGCCTGTAATCATCATCTTAATACGTTTGAATTATCGGACTTGTCAAATCATTCCTGAATTCATTTAATCATCTCAGATAACTTCTTGTTGATTGCTTCTTGTAGTGTTGGAGACATATTTGAAGCCTGGATTATCCTATTTATCTCTTCCAGTTGCGTCTCAATGTCTTTTATTTGCTTCTCCAATGCTGTTATTTCATCATTCATTAATTTTAAACTGCTTTTGCCAGATTTGATATCTTCACATATCTGTCTCAATTGGGTAATAGCATCTTCCTTAAATTCTGAGAATCTTTTGGGAACACTAGCTTCAAGAGAAAGTTTTGCTCATTTTTGTCTTAAATTTGAAATCCTTCATTCAAGTCCTGCTATTTTTCATTCTTCTGCTGTTTTTGTAGCTACAAGTTCGTTAAGAGTATTTTTAAGTCTGGATTCTTTCAAATTTAATGCTCACAACTGTTTTGGAACTTTTCATTTGCATATCTGCAACAAAAGAAATAATATGTATCATAACATATATGCTGATTTATTAATGGATTCCTGCGGATATTTGATTATATATTCTCCTATCTCATCTACTATTTTTAGATAATCTTCAAGAGGGATATTTATAAGGCTTTTTATTCATTTGTATATATCTTCCAATGTCTTATCAGGAGCTACTAAAGTCCCAGCATAGGAAACTCAAAAATCAACCGCTCAGTCAATTATTCATGATAATAATTCTGGTCATGTTTCAGCACTATTTATCTTCAATCATCATATATTAAATCATCCACCAAAAATGACTCAGATCATTTGCAGGGATGTATTCTTTTCTGATTGAGAATAGACTTTTTTCATTCATTCAAACAATTCTCATCTGTTATCACTTGGATCATATATACAAATATGGTTTAGATTCTTTACATATTTTCATAAAAGTTCTACTATTCTTGAAAATCCGTATCTTGCAAATACTCAACAGTCCCATAACAATCCAGTGAAATCAGAAGGAAGCAAATCTTCATGTTTTTTATTATCAAGTCTATTAAAAAAAGTTTTGATATTTTCCAGTGATAAAATCAAATCAGTATTTCAATCAAAGATATTCTTGTCGGAACTGTCATAATCCTGTTTTATAGCCTGCAGTATCTCAAGATAATCTTTTTTTGATCAAACATATTTTGTTCATGTAGGCAGATTTTTAACTTGTACCATTGCAAGTTCTATATCTGCATTAAGTGTTATAGCAAAATCATTGGGAGCATAATTTCATGATTCTATATGTCACTGCTTTATAACTCAGTATGTAAGTTCATTTATAAGGTTCTGCACATCCTCTGTAATAGTGTCGGTCAATAGTCCTGACTGTTCTATAGATTTTCATTCGCATACATAAAGATATGCTTTGAGAACCAATATTTCATCTTCTATAAGCTGAGGCTTTTGCTGAGCTTTATATTTCTGTTTTATATCTTTCAGAGAACGTTCAAAAGCTCTTTTTGCTAATAAAAATAATTCTTTGTTACTTCTTAGTCATTCGGTAATAACCTTTCTATTTTTTTCTTCTTTCACAAAATTAACAAGGTTTTTAGCCTCGCTTCAGTCAATTTTTCAATCCTTATTCTGGTCAATATTCAGATCCTGTTCAAGGGACATTTTGTTTTTATATTTATTTTTAGAACATATTCATTATGTCTTCCATATTTTTGAGTTCTTCAAGTTCCTTTTTCTTGATGTCTAATTCCTTTTGTTTCAATTTATTCAAGATTATTATACTTTTATTTAGTTTCTCTTTTACCTGAATATTTTTTATTTTATCTGCTTCTTTCTGGAATATTAGTATCAAACTGGTTAACTCATTTTCATCAAAATTATTATTTTTTACAAGCACAGACAAAGGTTTAGCAAGCTCTCGTTCCTCCGATAACAATTCAAGTATGTGTAAAATTAAATCTTTTTTATTCATTACTTTAGATGAAAAATATATTTTTATGAATATAATTATAATAAAAATACAAGAGTTGTCAAATTTATTTCATTTACCAAAAAAAGAATTTTAAAAAATGCAGTAGATTATACTACTGCATTTCTAAACTTATAGGAAAAATGAATTATTGTTGATTTTGTTTCCTACCTTGTCATATTCATCTGCCTCTTCATCCACAACATTTTCATGATTTTCACTGTCAAGAATTTTCTGCGTTTGTATTATCGGCAGTAATATTTTCTGTTTTTACACAGGATCATATTAATTTTCCTGTTTTTACACAGGATCACATTCATCTTCCTGTTTTTACATAGAATCACATTCATCTTTCTGTTTCTACATAGGATCATATTAATTTCCCCTTTTTTACACAAGATCTCATTCCTCTTCCTATTCAGCTTCATAACCCTTTTGGTCATGTTCAGTCTTTATTTGGCATTTTTATATTGTTTAAAATATAAAGTATATCTAATATCCTATTTTATCTTTATAGCCTTGGAGTTTATTATTGCATCAGCAATCTTTGTAATTCAGGAATTTAATATTCTGTTGAATGTTGGTGCTGAAATTCACATTTGTTCAGCTCACTTTATCATATTCATTCATTCCAGATAAGCCAATCTCAATGCTTCAATTTCATCGCTGTTTACCTCTTTTATATCTAGAATTTCAAGAGGTATTCAGTTTGGTTTAAAAAAATGACTGCTTAACTGATAAGATATATTCCTTCTTTTGCGATGTCTAGGCATAATAGCATAAATTAGATATTAAATATATTTCGTTATAATGAAATATATTTCAATTACAATACTTTTTTATATATTTTGTTTTTTCCAATTTTAACCACACTTTTATCTTCAGTTTTACCCTAGTTTTTCCCCAGTTTTAACTTAGTTTTATCCAGCATATCAAAGCAGTTTTACCCGCTTTTTTATCAACTTCTAGATATTGTCTACCACTGCTGGGGTAGTGGAGTAAGTATTATCAGAAATCTTTATCATTCAAGTAGTCAACAACTGCTGTAAATCATCATAATCATATCACTCTTTCAAGATTCTTTGGTTCTTCTCTCATCTCTCAAAAATTCAAAGACTGTCTAGTCTTTTTGAAATTTTTACATACTGTTTTCTGGATATATCAAAACTTTTTTCTACTTCAACTTTGAATGATTTGTTCTCCAAAAGATAGTTTATAAGCTCGTGTAAATCTACTCACATTCGTAATTCAGTTTCATCTTCACCGAAACTTATCTCTATA
>CALFEN010000019.1 GCA_937950065.1 uncultured bacterium
TACAAATGTTGATTTAGCAGGATTGTATTCTATACCATCTGTAGCTTCTGTAAAAGATCAATTGTCCAAAATAACTTTACAATAGTTCTTTAAGAAATCTTTTTTGGTGTATACATTAGTTTTCTTCAAATCCTCTATTATTTTATCTATATATTTAGAATTATAATTTGATCAAGTTTTTTCTCATTCTTCTCCAGAAACAGTTTTCTTACCCCAAAATGGAATTTTATCTCTATTTAGATATGCAAAAAATCATATTGATATAAATCAAACAAAAGCAATTATAAACACGATTTTCTTAATATCTTTTTTCATTTCTTTTATATAAAATGTTTAAATATTATTCTTTATAATAACAATCTCCTTCAGCATTTTTACATTGATTATCACATGCCTCCCCAAGAGTTTTGGTTGCGTCCTTAAGCTCTTTTTTGGCTTTGTATACTTTTTTACTGAGTTCTGGGAAGTCCATTGTAACACTTGGTTCTGGAGCTTCAGAAGGGATATCTGTCATAAAATCCGACTGCACATTTAGTATCGAAGTAAATGTTGTTTTCATCATTTTGGAGAAATTTTCTTTTTCCTCTTTTTTCTTCATAGTATCAAGATTCAATTCTTCGTTTTTCTTTGAATCATCTCATTCCTGTGCTTCAGCTTCTCTTGCGTATTCAGCAGTATCATCTGAATAGCCCCTAAGGGTATCTTTGAGCTGTGCAGATTCCTGAACTATCTTCCCCAAAGATGAAAGTCAAGAATTTTTACTATCTCAAAGCAATTCTTTGAGATCTCATCAAATCTGCATTTTTATAATATCTTTCTTCCTTTCTGTGTATTCTCCGTTGAATCATCTAGATCATATTCATTTAAGCAAATTTTGTAACTTTGTCCGTGCTTTATTAAGTTTTTGATAAGTATTACTTATTTTATCTCAAATATTTACTATATCGTCTATTTTCTCCAAAAAATCATCTAATTTATCAGGACATCAGCCTCATTCTTCTCATGAATTACTATCAAGCGAGCATCTATAAGCTTCCTGCAAATCCTTAATATAATTTGAGTTTAAAGAAGGATAATCATAATTCTTTGAGAATCTTCAAGTATAATCTTTGTAGGCTCCACGAACAAACTCATCAAGGTCGTAATCTTTTTTTACGTTGGTAAAAGATGCATGCAAAAATGTTTGTTTGAAAATCTTTTGAGTCTGCCACAGAAATCAGATTAATTCTCAATATGTTGTTCAGTCTTGAATTTCTACATCACTCAAGAGTTTAAGTTGTTTTAATTGAGAAGAATATTTTGATACATCAGAGCTACTCATCACTTCATCAAATCAACCATTTGTAGCAAGTTGTCTCATAGCATCTCATAAGGTTTTATCCAACGCTGAAACTTTTTTCCGATCTCTGACTGCAGGATAACCATTGTATATCACTTTGAAATCCGCTACCAAATCCTCTCATAGGAACTGGATTGGCATACCAAACAAAAGTTTGGAATATACGTAAATAGAATTTACTGCCTTACTTGAAATATTCTTTCATGTTTTTGACTTGATACTAGAAGCCAATGAATTCATGGCAGAAGTATATTGAGTGAGTTGAGAAGGAGATGACGTACAAGTCTGACAGCTTGATGATGAAGCATAAGAAAAAGGTGTAAAAATAAGATTTACATTTAATATACAGACAAATAACAAACTAATCTTCAATTTCTTTCTCATTCTTAATTATTTTTATTTTAAATACTAACGTCATCAAGATGTACAATATTCTGCTCCGTTAACTTTTTGGGTCCAATTTCAAATTGCTGCCTGCACTTCCGCAAGTTTTTCCAGTACGGTCGGCAATTTTTCTTGTCCAAAGTAATCTATCAAATAATTATGTACAGCATCTACTAGATATTTTATTCACTTATTTACCATTACTGCTTTCATATAGGATATTTCCTGATTTATACGTTTATTAGCCAATGACATACAATTATCATATCATGTTTTTAATGTTTCTTCTGAAAAAATATTTAACATTCACATTCTAGCTGTATAAGCTTCATCACAGGCATTCCTATATTTTTGAGCCAATTTATCCTTATCCTTGAGAGTAACATCCCGTGCATCATTAAATTTATCAAAAATCTCTCAAGGTTTTTTTCATTTGGGGTCTTCTGCTATTTCTCTAATTTTCTTTCTCCGTTGTTCCCCATCCTTATCAAGTTCTCCATATGCCAATTCACTTATTCAATCCAGTTTCCTAAAACCCACATCTATAAGATGATCCATTAACCGTGGACTTTCCGGAACCTTATCAGATCATCATTCTCACTCTATATATCATTTTTTACCACAATAAGATTTGAGATGACTCAATGCTGTCTTTATATCATCTTCTTTGAACACTTTAAACTTTCAAAGTTCATCTTTGATATCTTTAACTAGGGCGTCTTGATCCGACATAGCAAGTCAGCAATCATATTTATATTCTTCCATCACTGCTCACTCATCTGCCCAAACAATGTTTAGTAGCAGAGATATTGTAAGTATAGGAAATATAAATATTTTTCTTTTTAGCATCTTTTGTTTTTATTTGGTTAAAGGTTCTACTATATAATTTATATCAAACAAAGGATTGTTATCATTATCATAAATATTGTATATTATAGAATTACTATTTTTATCAAAAGTATATTTTCAAGTGTACTGAACATTATATGGTTCTGGGACATAGAATTGAGCGGTTTTTCAAATATAAAATACACATTCTCACATCTTCTTTTTGATACAATATCAGTCTTTAAACTCATCATCTATATTTCAAGAAAGTTGCAAAAGCTCATAATCTCAATTATTTATCTTTATAGGATTATTTCAAGCTAATTCCTTTCATTTTAAATATATTTCATAGAGAGCTGTTCAATCTTTTACTATATCTATTATAGGGACTTTTTTTGAAAAGTCCAATCTAAATGATATTTGGCTCTGATAATCTTTTGATATTGATATATTTCAGTTATCAGATTGAATAACTCATATAGTGGCTTCATTGGAATCCTTTAGAACAATATTATCGGAATTATCAAATACTCATCATGTAAGAGTTTGACTATCCGGAGAAATATCAAATTTAGCATCACCAGAATCTCAAGTCATATTTTCCCAATATCAATATCTATTCCTTTGAAAGATAACTGTAGCATCATCCATATCTTGAGTAAGTTTTGCAGTAATCTCTGTTCAAGTAGATTTTTTGAGAGTAATATCCTTGATAGAAATATCAGGCACTCAAATCTGGACAACAACATCTTCTTTTTGTACATTTCCTGCATGATCTTTTGCTACAAAAGTATATTTATCTTTTTGTACAGAAGTATAATATTTATCTTCCAAAGATATTTTTCATCATTTAGCATCTTTTATGACTAATCCATTTTGTTCTATCCGGCACTCTACTACTACCCCATTATCTGACCAATTAGCATTTATATCATAACTTGTATTTATATATCATTTAAGATTTGTTCATTCAGAAACTATTTTTCAGGTTTTGCTTCTTACCAAGTTTAATGAAAGAGTAGGACTTTGTTCGTCCGCCCAAACTTGAGGTCAGGCAGTCTTTTGCATAGACCAAGGTCAAGATTTTGTCCATAATTTATCATTGGAAGAATCTTTGGACATTGGTGCAACTTCTACATAATACCATTTGGAGATAATATCATTGAGCGTAATACTTACAGAACTTCAAGTAAGATCTTTTTTTATTATCTGATCTATATCACCATTTTTTTCTAAATCATAAGCAAATCTTTTGGATATATCATCAAACGATACTTTGGTCCCTGATTCATCAAAACTATTTGGGACTATCAAAATATATTTTTTATCCAACATATCATTCCCATAAAATTTTAACTCTTTGTCCTTATCATTAAAAACATCTACTCTTTGGACAAGTTTCATGATATATCAATCCTGATCCTCTCATTTATCCCAAGAAAAACTTATATTTTCACTCGTCTGTCAATTATTATCAAAAGTATCTAATCCATATGTATCACTCCATATTTTATATTTCTTTCATTTGAGACTATAATAACCATTATCATCTGTACTGGATTTGATGGCATCAGGAGATTTAAATGTCTTAAATTCATAGAAATCATCATATAATTTGTGATCAGAATTTTTGAATCAATCCTCCTGATCTGCATATTTTATGTAGACATTATTATTATCCCATCGCAAAATATCATCCTTACCATCTCCATTTATATCACTAAATTTGTATTCTTTATTTTCGTAAGCATCATCTCATTTTTCATACCGATTTATAACATTGCGGTAATAACCATCTGATCATTCAGCAAAGAATCACTGGATATACTGTGTCATGTCTACATACTTGGAAATGGTACTGCTCGATGAAGAAGTGGAACTATCAGTTGAATTAGAAGTATCATTAGTATTATCTGTATCCGCTAATTTTAACATCTGATCTTGGAATCATTTACCAAGATTTGCAGGGCTTGCCACCTCTGTAGACGATAAAGAAGATATTGGAGTATCTGTACTTTGATATACACTAGAAGGTGTATCATTTTCTTCATAAGAATAGTTCGTATCTGTTTCATTAAAATATGATAGAGCAGTATCTACTTTTTGAGATACTGTATTCATATAATCTTTAGTTTTAGCATATGTGCTGTCGTCCATTTTTAAATATTCAGCATCATGTTCATTCATAGATTTCTTAAACCCATCAATAAGTTTTTTATTCAATTCTAGATAAGTTTTGGAAGGATTAGGCTGTCTGGATATTCTATCAATTGTTTCCTGATCTCCATTAAATAATGCTGCTTTAAAATTTATTTCTCATAATTGATCTGCTGTAGCAAGCTTATCATTTCCAAGATTTTCCAAAAATTCTTTATAATTATTTTTTATATTATCTTGCAATTTTTGATTCTCTTGTTTTTGCTGCAAGACATAATTTTGTGCAGCATTGACAGCATTTTTTATTCATTGAACATTTGCAGTGACATTGTTTGGTTTAGTCAAATAAGAAACTATTTCTTTCTCTTTTTGCTTCATACTAGGATTTGTCTCCTGATCCGCCATATATACAAGTCATGATTTTAATTCTGCTTTTGCTGTTTCTATATCATATCCTGAACCACTTTTTGAGTTTGAGCTATCATTATAATTATAAATCTGGATTCCGTTACTTCATCATGAAGAAGATTTATTCAAATTGAGGTTAATA
>CALFEN010000020.1 GCA_937950065.1 uncultured bacterium
CACCGAGATCTACACTCTTTCCCTACACGACGCTCTTCCGATCTTTTGCAAAATCTCATCTTAAGTTTTGTGAAACTTGTTCTTTTTCAAGAATTTTCATCTTATCAAGTTTTGCTACAAAACTCTCGAACTCTTTCCTGTCTTTGACTGCATGTAATTCCACAAGCAATCACTGTAAATCTTTTTTCACATTACCATCATCAACATTTGCTATCTGCTGTTCTATCTGATTTTTTAGATAGGAAATATCGCTTTGAAGTTCACGATCAAGTCATTCTCATAATTTTTTTTTATCAACCATTAGTATTTATAATAATTTAAAAATTTTTTGAGAGTTCAAAGATTTTTTTTGTAGTCCACTCTTACAGGTCAGCTAATAGATAAAATGCCATCAAATCAATTCACATTTATTTTAACATAAATTACAGAGATAACTTTTTCTCATTCCTCCTGAATAAACGTATAATATATTTTATTTTGTTTTACAAGTTCTTCATTGAGAAATTCTATTATTTTTTTATCTTCTATAAATTTAACTATACTTCTCACTGTATCGTATCATTCTACAGTCATATCCTGAGTAAGCAAATTGTTTATACCAAGGAAATAATATTCATCATTCCTGAGAAAACCGGCTACGACACCGTCTACTATATTTCATAATTTTTCTACAATAAATCTCATGCCGTTTCTGGCGAAATCCAAATCAAAATCGATATTTTCTATTTCAAAAGTTTCCTGCTCCAAAATACTGTCTATATACATAGAATAAGCTTTAACAGTGGGAACTCTCCCAGCACTGTTGTAAGGCTGATAAAGAAATCATTCTTTTTCTAGGAGATTAAGATATTTTCTCAATGTAGAAGGAGCATAATCAAGTTCTTCCAGAGAAAATAGAAATTTGGATCAAATAGGATCTCATTTAGTTATATAGCTTTCTATTACCAAATCTAATAATTGGATTAATCTCTCATCTTTTAGAGAGTAATCTCAAGGGACAATTATTTCGTCATTCATCTTTTATTTATAAATATATATATGTCTATAATATAATGTTTTATAATATTTTTGCAATATGATTTTGCACTTTATTTGAAAAGTATATATAATATTTTTTGTTTTAATACTCTGAATTATAAAGTTCTAAAATAAAGATTATTTTATAATAAAAAAAGGGGCGCCGTCGTCGACGCCCCTGCTTATACCGGCAAATCCGGCGGTTTTGTTATTTTTGCGAACAGAACAAACCTCTGCCACGCCGTCTCCCAAGCCGGGAGCTTCTATCCCTGGCCTTTGGCTATTACGCGGGGAGACGGATACCTCGGTGGACTGAATCCACTGTGATTTGCGCTACTTTCGGTCGCCCCTAATCGCAGCAGTTGCTGAATAAACTACGGGTCGGAACATCCGACTCCACAGTCGCCAAGTTAAACTGTTAATAATAAATCGGTTTCAGCCAACAGGCAGAGGGGGTCATACCCTGCCTCTATTTTTATATATAATTATTTTTGGCAATAAATCAATAATATTATTATATTAATTTAAAATATATATTTTAAGAAGTTTTGGTATAGATATAAAGGAAAACTTTTGATAAAGAAAATTATCTAGCTCCAAAACTTTTATAAATACCATTTTTAAAATACAAAATGTATATTTGCTTTTTTACATAATTTTGATATAATTTCTTTAAATATATTTTTTTTATCAAAAAATTATCAGAAATGGAAGAGAAAAAACAAAAAAAAATTATAATCATTGCTATTGTAATTTTTGTATTATTAGTAGGATTTGGAATATCTTACTATTTTTATCAGGCAGGTCAAAACAATAGCAATAATAGTAATAATAATAATCAAATATCATCTACAACTTCAAAAACTACAAAAAAAAATTTGGATTATTACAAAAACGTATTCTCCGGCACATTTTTTAAATACGAAGATACTATTTCCCAGGTAAAAAAGAAATGAAGTTTTGATTTTGAAATAAATCTGGCTGCTGAATGAGATATAAATAAAATCCTATCAGGAATAATGATAAAAGACGATTTTAATAGCCAAGATTTTAAAAATATAAGTCTGGAAACTTATGGAGACTACGACATTACTGATCCCCAAAAGGCAAGTTTTAATATTTACCTAAAAATGTTTTTGAATAAAGACGCTGTAGGTCTTGGAGACTTTGATATCAACATAAACGTAGTGAGCTCCGGTGACGTAGAATATACTATAAACAATCTTGATCAGAAATTTATAGATTTTGTAACAGACAATAGCGAAATATCCAAAGATTTATTAATAGAATTCCAAAAAGTAAAACAAAAAAAACTGCATACAAAAATACCTGCTGAAGTATTACCACAGTTTGTGGCGATTATAGAATCTTTGAATCCTGAAGCAATGCCGCTTTATAAAGACACAAAAGAACAAGAAAAAGCCATACAAGATGCTTTTATAGAATCAGAGACTATCAATGTAATCACAGGTCAGACTCTGGATAATGGCGAAGATAAACTTCAGATAGCTTACGATGGAAGTAATTTTGTAGATTTTATGAATGAGGTATCCAAAATAGTGAATACAGGCGATAATGTCGTAAATTTTGACAGTGAAAGAGAAATTTTCAAAAATATGTTTTCATTCCAATGAGTTATGAATATCAAAAATTATACTATACAAGACAGCAGTTTTGTATTGGAATTTATGATAAGCTGAATAAACAAAGACACAAATAAAAAACAATATCAAGTAATTGCAAATACTATTAATTTTAAGGCTCCGAACCCTGAAATATTTGATATCACTATCAAAGATACTTTTGGTAGATACGCCGAAATTTTAAATGAAGAAAATATCAATCTGCTCACTGGGCAACAATCTTTATCGCCTGACAAGCTTAATATCACATTCAGATGACTAGTAAAATAAAAAACATTATAGACAAGGTACAAAACTCTCCTATATTTTTGTATGGAATAATTATAATAGTTGTTCTTTTTTTTAACCTTTATGTGGGGATAAATTTTCAATATTTTATCACAAGCACATATTTTAAACTTTTTAATACTCCATACAGAAGCAAAGACATCGTAATAGTATGAATAGACAATAAAACACTAAATCAACAATGAAATAAAAGATATCAAGATATAAACAGAGATGACTATGCAAAAGTTATAAATAACATAATGAACGGCGATCCAAAAGCAGTAGTAGTTGATGTCTTTTTTGTGAATAAATCTATGCAAAATGATTGAGATGTGGAATTTACAAACACCCTAAACAGATATAAAAATATAATTATGACTACTGAAATAGATGAAGATACTTTGCAAACTAGCGATCTGGAAAAATCATTGGTAATGCCGTTTATCACATGAGATTACAATTTTTGATTTGCCAATACCAATGGGATAGTGCCTTATAATATTTTTTCACGTCAACAAAGTGTCTACAAAAATATACTGCCTTTTTATCTTTATGGTTATACAGGAAGCATTGAAAAAACAGATACTCCTTTTTTGCCGCTATCTTTATCCGCATACCTATTTTTGAGCGGATACAAAGATGTAGTTGCTTCAAATAATGATCTAACTATCGGGAATAAAAAAATACCATTACAAAACGGAAACTTTAATATAAACTATTTTGGAGGCACAGACTTTTTTAATGAGAAAAACAATAATTTTATCAGCCTAACCGACGTCCAAAAAAATAATTTTGATATAAACTTTTTTAAAAACAAAATAGTTTTGATAGGAGCTACCGCCAGTGATATCCACGATGAATTTTATACTCCATACAACACTACTCAACCTATGCCATGAGTGATGATTCATGCCAATATGATAAATACTCTTCTTACTTCCAAATTTGTGCAGTATCAATGATTTTGGTCTTATGTGATTACCAATCTCATTGCAATAATATTATTTGTGCTTATTATGCTCAAAATAAAAAATACTAACCTTTGAATTTTAACTTCATTTTTTGTGTTAGTGGTTTATATATTATTTTCATTATTTGGGTTTATGTATTTGTGACGAATGATAGAAATCTTTCCTATCATGATTTCTTTTGTAGTTATTATATCTATTTTTTATGTGATAAAATATCTACAAGAACAAAAAGATAAAAGCCAAATAAAAAACATGTTTTCGAAATACGTTTCAGCTAACGTAGTAGACGAAATTATCAAGACTTGAGTAGATAATCTATGACTTGGTGGCAGCAGGAAAGAAATAACTGTATATTTCTCTGATTTACAATGATTTACAGATTTTAGCGAAAAACTTGACCCTATCAAACTTGGAGAAGTATTGAATATATATTTTGAATCTATGTCAGAAGTAATACTAGAAAAGAAGGGAACTATTGATAAATTTATATGAGATGCTGTAATGGCTTTTTGGAATGCTCCATTTGATATTCCAGATCATGCCAATCTTGCCTGTGAGACTGCTCTTATCCAAAAAAAAGTCTTGGAGGTCGTAAGAAAAAAAATCCAAGATCTCGGCGTTGATGCCCAAATATTTATGAGAGTATGAATAAATACTTGAGATGCTGTAGTATGAAACTTTGGATCTTCCAAAAGATATGATTACACTGTACTTGGAGATACCGTAAACATAGCAGCCAGACTGGAATGAATAAACAAACATTATGGGACAAGTATTTGTATATCTGAATACACTTATGACAAAATTGACAAACAAAGGTTTGTAGTCAGAGAACTTGATACTATCAAACTAAAATGAAAGCATAAACCTATAAAAATATATGAACTTGTAGGATTTAGAGAACAAATTTCAGATGAAAACCTAAAATTGATACAGAACTTTGAAGAGGCTTTGAATCTATACAGAGGTAGAGACTTTGTAGGGGCGAGAAATATTTTTTGTACAATGACCGACAAAACCTCTTCTGTCTTCGTATCCAGATGTGATTATCTTATCCAGCTACCACCCGATGAAGATTGGGACTACGTATATACTTTTACTGTGAAATAGGACATAATGTGTCCTTGTGTCCTTTTTTTAAAAAATCAAATTAATTTTATAAAAAATCTAATTCTTCTTAAAAAGAATTTGACTTTTTGAATAAAACAAATATATTATCAACGCTAACTATAGCAAATGGTTTGGTTCTAGAGAATAGTTCAAATTAAGTATTTTAGCACAGAGGAAAGGCGAGCATATGGTTACAGTCTTGACCGTTTTTGTTCCTAGAGACGACAATGGCAAAGCCCTGTTCAGCATAGAGCAGGTATTGCAGATCGTTTCCCAAGCAATGTTTTTTGCCCCCGTAGAATGCAAAAACTGCCCC
>CALFEN010000021.1 GCA_937950065.1 uncultured bacterium
TTTGACCACTATCAAAGGTTTTCATTTTTTTATAAGTTCAGATCATATATACAGTTTGGCAAAATTCTCATCATCCAGATATTGTTTGGTTTTGAGAAAAGATACTGCTCACTCCACTTCAGAGTCAGTAAATCATTTTTTAAGAAGCTGGGCTTTGAGTTCTTTTTCTGTTTTTGGGAAACGGTATATATAATGCAAAGCGTAATCTATACATTTATCTGATTTATCAACCATATGTCATTTTTATTTATAAATTTTCAAAACATTTTAATACAAAAATATGTAAACACATTATATCAAGTTTGGAACCTAATGCAAACAAATCTTTGACTTTTTTTATATTTTGATTTGATTTAAAGACAAATATCTATAAATTATATAGACAATTTATTTTTTGATATATAATATGAGCGTAAACGAAAGATATATACAGGAACTCAAAAAGTTTTTACCAGATCCTCAAAATATTGACGATTTTTTGAAATACTGCGAAATGCCTCTCAAAAAAAGTATAAAGATAAATCTCAACAAGATATCTCTTCAAGAATTCGAAGATATAACATCCAAACGATGATGGAGATTGACTTCAAGCTGATTTCAGGAAAAAGTAAAAGACATATTTTTTATAGATAGAGAAAATATAGACAATGCACTTTGAAGGACATTTTTGCATCAAAGCTGATTTTTTTATATACAAGAAATCGCAGCGTGAATGCCTGCACAATTTTTGGACTGCAAAGAAGATGCTTTGGTTTTGGATATAAGTGCTGCTCCATGATGAAAATCCGTACAGATTTGCGATTATCTTTTGTCACAAAATCTAAGCAAACCTTGACTTGTCATATCCAACGATGTAAATGCAAAAAGAACTCCTGCCCTAGCCCGAAACATAACAAGGATGTGAAATCACAACAATGCAATCACCTGATTCAACGGTTTCGCTTTCGGTAAAAATCTCTGAGAAATATTTGACAGTGTTTTGGTGGATGCTCCATGCTCTGGAGAATGAACATGTTTTAAATCCGACAC
>CALFEN010000022.1 GCA_937950065.1 uncultured bacterium
CATATTATATATTTCTTTTAGTTTTGGAGTAATGATATTTATTTGAGATTTTAAATTTTCTATAATTTCAGGATTTTCTTTGGTTAGATTGCAAACCATATTTAAAAGATTGGCTCAATGTATAGTAGTAAGAGCTGTGAGACTTCCTCATCAAGGCAGCTCACTAGATCCAAGTATTTTTTCAAAATCGTTTAAATTAAAACTAAAGTGGTCGTATTCTGCACAAAGTTTATAGGCTTTTATTACATTTTGTAGTAAAGTCACTGTAGTGATAGTCCCGACTCATCAAGGTACAGGCGAGATATATTTTACTTTACCTTGTATATTAGCGTAATCGGCATCTCATACAAGTCAGTCGCTAGTTCGGTTTGTGCCGACATCTATGATTACAGAATTTTTATTTACCATATCTTGAGTCAGTAGGTTTACCTGTCAGGCAGCACAAATCACTATTTCACTATTTAGTGTGAATTGTTTTATATCTTTGGTATCTATATTGCAGACAGTGAGAGTTGCTCATCTGTTTAACAGCATTCTCCCTAATGCTCTACCCACAGTTTTGCCGTCTCATATCAAACATATTTTTTTGCCTTTTAACGTGTCAAAGATACTGTCCAAGATTTTGATACAGGACAGGGGAGTGGCTGGCATTATTCATTTTTCTTCCTGAAAATTTCGTAGAAATCATAGATTTTTGCTACTTACACCGTCTACGTCCTTAAAGAAAATTATTTTTTCGATTGCTTTGAAATAATCTATGTTTGATAGGACAGGACTTTCAAGTATTATTCAGTGTATATTTTGATCAGCATTTTTTTTAAGTATCAAATCTTCAAGTTTACTATTATCTATTTCACCTTTAGAAAATTTATCTATATTTACATCAAATCATAGACTCACTCAGAGTTTTTTCTTTATATTAGCATAGTTTTCAGCGTCGGCGTCTTCTCATATCAAAATGACATCAAGTCTTGGTTTGATTCATTTTCTATTTAATTTTTTCAAATCTCTGGAAATCTGATTTATTATATTTTGTTTTATCTTTGAGATATTTACTTTCATACAGTGAAATTATTTTCTAAACACACTAATATATTCAAAAATTATTTTAATACAATAGGATTTGAGCTAAACTGAAATTAACTATTCTACTCTGTATCCGGCAAAATAAGTATACGAATTTCATACACTTAATGTTACGGATTTGGTAGCCCGGGCATATGCTTCGAAATAATCAGTTGTTCAGTTAGCATCTACAACAGTAGTAACTATAGAATTATTTGATCAAGCACCTCAATTTACTGCGTATGATCACATAGCATAAAGGCTGCCATTTTTGTAAATATCTATATGTCCTCAATTGGTATCTCATACACTAGGGAATTGTGCGAGTGCTGTTAATACATATTTCCCAGCTCTTTTTGGGGTAAATCTGTATGTACTTGTATCAAATTCATCATTTGTATCAAAAAGTTCTGTGTTCATAATTACCTTTGAAGCTGTAGTACTTACAGTATCTGTGGTATTTAGATATGCTCTAAATACTGATCTGTTTACCAGATTATTCCATTTTGCTGCAGTCAGACTTGTTCCTGCAGTAGTGTACATTCACTGTCAGTCATCACTAGTAGTAGGATTGGTTGTTGTCCGAGCTTTGGTGTAAATAATTAGAGAAGCTACTATAATAAGACTTGCTCCTATCCCAAATAACAAACCATTCCTTAAATTTTTTATACTTTCTTTCATCTTTTTTGTTCAAATAAATATTTTGTTTAAATTATAAAAAATTTTTTGCTACTTTCAAGATTTTTTTGGAAAGAAATATTATTATATTATTGAAACTTAAAAAATTTGTGGAGTTTCAAAGTATATTATTCTTGAAATATTCCATTTTATACATTAAAAATCGTTATTCTACTCTATATCATTGAAGGAAAGTATAATTGTTTCAAGGGTTTAAGCTAGCTCCTCCTGATTTATTACTCCGTGCATAAACTTCAAAATAATCTGTACTACCATTTGCTTCGACTAAAGTTTCTATACTTGATATAGTCCAAGTTGCTCCTCAATTACTGGCAAATGTCCCATAAGCGTATATAGATCAGTTTTTATATATAGATATATACCCTCAATATCAAGTAGGGATAGCATTGAAATAGCTAAAAGCAGATAGAATATATTTCCCAGCTCTTTTGGGTGTAAATCTGTATGTACTTGTGTCAAATTCATTGTTTGTATCAAATTCTTTGCTATTCATATATAATTTTGTTCGTGTAGCTGCTGATATTGTTTGTGATGATCCAAGGTATACTCTAAATGCTGATCTGTTTACCAGATTATTCCATTTTGCTGCAGTCAGTGTTCCGCCAGCGGTCGTATACATACCTTGTCCATCATCACTCGTAGTTGGATTGGTAGTTTGCCGGGCTTTGGAATAAATTATTAGAGAGACTACTATGATGAAACTTGCTCCTATCCCAAATAACAAACCATTCCTTAAATTTTTTATACTTTCTTTCATTTATATTATAGATTAATAATAAAACTTTTTATCCTAACTTGGCCTGTTCAAGTTTTTGTGTATAAATATCCAGTTTACTAGGATCGTAGTGAAAATATTTGGCACATAAATTCCCGTCGTCTATAAATTCTTCAGGGTGTTCTATTCATTGGTCTATCAGCTCTATTCATAGTTTAAATAAAGTAAGATCTCTTCATCTGAGAGGGATTTTTACTACATCAATATTTGGAATATCATTAAAAAATTTATAAAAAGGTACAGAAGTCCTATTATACAACATAAATTTGTATAAAGTCTGTATACCAAATTTTCATTTAGTTTTAATTTGTTCTTTATAATAATTTGTAGCATGCTCCCTGATATTTTTTATTTCAATAATTTTTTGCCTAAATTCTTCTTCTATCTTGATATATTCCTTAAGTTTGAAATAAAGTCATAGAAAACTGTCTATATAATTATTGTGTAATGATGTGCAGTCTTGCAGACCGTCGTAGATATATTTAAAATAATTTGTAGCTATATCTGTTTTCATAAGAATATATATCTTTTGTGCTATGGTCTTTATTTCTTCAAAGTCTTTGGTTCCGTGAAAATTGTTTTGAAAATCTTGTAAATATCTATTTATTAGTGAGTTTTTTTCGCTAAAATCCATTAAATTTTGTGCTATGAAAATTTCATTTAAGTCTCTTAAGCTATTATCCATCAGATTCTGTTTGGAGTCTTCATCAAGTTCAGTATTTAATATTGTTTTTTTGAAATCATATCTTATGGATCTTCTGATATTTATACCATGTTTGAGGATAAATGTACAAAGGTCTCTACTAAAATATTTGTGTTCACTGAGACAATATCAGTTGGCATATCTACAGTAATCTCACTGCCCAAACACTTCGAAGCTGTAATCTGGGAATTTTTCTGCAATAGCTTTAATTTCGTTTA
>CALFEN010000023.1 GCA_937950065.1 uncultured bacterium
GAGATAAGCTAGTGACTGGAGTTCAGACGTGTGCTCTTCCGATCTTGACAGCGAATTTAAAGTATACTGTGAAAATTGCTACAATAAGCAGACCTATTAGGTCTTTTAATTAATATAATGGTAAGAAAGAAGGTTGAAAGTCGCAATGCGACCTATGAAGAGTACTACAATAAAGAAAGTTATTAAGTCTGAATTAATAATATTTATATTAGAAAATCTTCTAGTATTTTTATTGTTTTATTGGTGCTATCAATTTTTACTTTTGCTCCTATAGGCAAATAACAATTAGGACATCTATGTCCAAAATCATTGGTTTTTAGAATTGGGAAACTAAATTCTTTTGTAATGTCTAAAACAATATCTTCATATTTCTCTTTAATATTATTTTGAATAATCATTTCTTCATCTTGAAATCCATATATATAACCTATAACAATACCTCTGATTTTATTAAAAACCCCTATTTCTTTTAGTTGTTGTAACTTTTCTAAAACTGTTTCTACATTTTCTGAACGACCTTCTAAAAAAAATATTGAATCTGTAAAGTCTGGAAAATATTTTGTTCCTGCCAATTTTACTATAGATGACAGATTGCAACCAAGAATTCTCCCCTCTGCAATACCCTCCCTTACGCATATTCTTTCTTCGAAAGCTGGAATGTCTTTGCATTTTGTTATCATTCTATCTTGGAAATTTGTCCAAGTATAGTCAATATCTAACTCAAGATTTCTTCAGCTTTTGGGATCTGATCCGTGAAAAGTAGTCAATTCAGTCTGTGAATTAATCGCTAAATGTAAAATATCAATACCACTCATTCCTAAAAATATTTTTGGATTTTTTTTAATTGTATTATAATCAATTAAAGACAAAAGTTGGATTGTAATATGTCCGCCAACTGTGCAAAAAATTGCTTTAATTCTTGAATCTGAAAACATTTCGTTAAGATCTTCTGCACGTTCTTGAGGAGTCCCGCTGGAGATGCCATATTTATCAATTCCAAAACAATGTTTAGAGAAAATAAAATTAAATCCTAAACTTTCTAGTTTTTTAATACCATTATTAATTAATAATTTTGTCTTTCCTTGCACCGTATTTCAAGGAGAAATAACACCAATTGTGTCTCATTTTTTTAATGAATTTGCTAGCATAATGAATATTTTTTTTATAAATTTATTAATACAAGTTATCAGTAAAAAGGTCAAAAAATTTTACTACCAAAGTATAGTAATTTTTTCTTTGATTGCAATATGAATTCCTGTATATGAGATAAATATATTTATTTCACTATATTTCAATTGATTTTTAAAAATACTTTTGTATAATAATCTGAAATATTTTATCTCTACAATAATAAATGAATAAACAAGTTTACGAATTTATTACTACCCAGACAGGGGAAAAGATAGTCGAACGAAAAAAGTGCCCTGTCTGCGGACAGGAGTTTGCAATCACAGATAGGGATTTAGGATTTTATTCCAAAATTTCGCCCGTATTCAATGGCACAAAATACGAAATTCCAGCACCAACGTTAGGCAACAAAGAAGACTCGCACGAAGAAATGAGAGGAAACTATATAAAAGGACTTCAAGTTTAAGTGGAAAACATATAATCTCAATATATTCTTCTGACAGTCCTTACAAAGTTTATGATCAAAAAGAATGGCGAAGCGATAAATGGAATGCGATGGATTATGGCAGGGACTTTGATTTTACCCGTCCTTTTTTTGAGCAGTTTGATGAACTTCTAAAAACAGTTCCTCTCTTGAATCTGATATGAGCAAATAATGAGAATTCTGACTATATAAATCTGACTGCAGACAGCAAAGACTGTTATATTGTCATTGAAAGCAGTAATAATGAAAACTGCTATTATGGATACTGGCTGCAAAAATGCACTGACTGCTGTGATGTTTCTTTTTCACATGAATGCGAAAATTGTTATGAAGTGCAGGATTCTTATAATAGTTATAATCTAGTATTTTCTGATAACTGTATAGACTGCAGAGACTCTGCTTTTCTGGATAACTGCGTCTGATGCGAAAATTGTTTTGGCTGTATAAATCTGATCAATAAAAAATATTATATATTAAATAAAGAATACTCTAAAGAAGAATATGAGAAATATATAAATAAGATAAAATACGATTACACTAATGAAATTAAAATTTTTAAAGAACAGTTAAAAAATTTAAACGCTGCGTCTATCAAAAAATTTGCACAGGTAAATGATATATACAATTCTTCAGGTAATTATATGAAAAATGCAAAAAATTGTGTAGAATGTTTCCACGCATATGATTCTGAGGACTGTAAGTATGGAGAACATGTATGGAGAAATGCAAAAGACCTCATGGATGTAAGCACTGTATGAAGAGACGCAAGTTTGGTCTATGAATCTATAAATAGTTGAATATCACTTTCAAATGATATGTTTTGTATAATTTCATGGTCTTCCAGTTATATATCTTATAGTTTTGAATGCTTTAATTCTTCTAATTTGTTTGGCTGCGTATGACTTGTGAATAAAGAATACTGCATCTTTAATAAACAATACACAAAACAAGAATACGAAGAATTAGTTCCGAAAATCATAGAACATATGAAAAGGACATGAGAACGATGAGAATTTTTCCCTATAAGTTTTTCACCGTTTGGTTATAATGAATCTGTAGTAAATGAATATTTTCCATTATCCAGAGATGAAGCTATTACCAAATGATATAAGCGAATAGATAAAGAATATCCTATAAACGTACCAGAATGAATTGAACTACTTAAATGACAGGATTTGCCCGAAAATATTAACGACGTAAAAGATGATATCTTGAAAAAAGCTATACTCTGCGAAGTAAGTTGAAAACCGTTTAGGATAGTCAAGCCGGAACTTGATTTTTACCGCAAACATAATTTGCCTTTACCACGTAAACATCCAGACGTCAGACATCTTGAAAGGATGCAAAGAAGATGAGGTAGGCAGCTTTATTTAAGGACTTGCGATAACTGTAGTAAGCAAGTAATCTCTGTTTATCCTGCTGACAGCGAATTTAAAGTATATTGTGAAAACTGCTACAATAAAGAAATCTATTAGTGACAATGCCACTTATATTATCTGGCGCAGATGCAAAGTAAGATAAAAAATTTATTTTAGAAATAAAAATAATGGAAAGACAGGTTTACGAATTTATTGCTGCCCAAACCGGGGAAAAAATAGTCCAGCGAAAAGAGTGTCCGAACTGCAGACAGGAATTTGCTATCACTGACAAGGATTTGGAATTTTATTCCAAGGTTTCGCCCGTGTTCCACGGCACAAAAT
>CALFEN010000024.1 GCA_937950065.1 uncultured bacterium
TGACTTATAGCTTGATTATTTATGATGATATGAAGCCTTTTACTTATGTTCTTGGGATATATTATTATATGACTTTTGGGATTTTATACAGAAGACTCTGAAGCATTTAGGTGGATATACAGCAAAATGACAATGATTTTCGGTTGAAATATTTTACCAATAAAATTTTTACCTTGAGTATTACAAACTTTTGCTTATGCTTCTCCGTTTGCCTATACATGATATACTGCCTGAAATATGATAGTAGACTTTAACTATATTGTTTTTCTAAAATCGTTTGGAATGATGTCGCTCTGGATAATTATTTATATGATAATAATAAATCTTATTTATACCAGTGCTATCAAAAAATTAAATATAAACGGCTGATAATTTATAAAAAAAACATATCAATGATAAAATTAATGCTGAACTTTTGGAAGGTAAACCTCTTGAGCGCTATGGAATACAAGACTAGTTTTGTATTGCAGGTATTTCTTATGATTGTAAATGATACTGTATTTATGTTTGTCCGATATTTTTTCTTCCAAAAATTTGGAAATATTTGATGAACCGATTTCTACGGTTTCTTGCCACTATTATCCATAGAAGTAATGGCTTTTGCATTTTTCCATGTTTTTTTTGGCTGATACAAAAAAATACCAGAACTTGTTATGAATTGATGACTGGATAGTTATATCTTACGGCCAAAAAATATTTTGTTAACAATACTTATCAATTGAATGTCTATTTCTGCAATTGGGGATTTTTTTTATGGGATAGCGTTGATGATGTTCCTACCAAATATCACTATCTGACTTTGACTTTGGATGATATTTTTATCCTTTTTTGGGGGCATGGTATTTTTGGGCTTCTTACTCATATTTATATCTATGGCATTTTTTATATGAAGTTCTAGAGAACTATTTGACGCTGTTTTTCAATCTGTAATGTGACCAGTGCATTATCCTCCAAAAATATTTGACTGAACAATTTTGAAATATATATTTATGAGTATAATTCCTGCTTACTATGTTTGATTTTTGCCATACGAATTAGCTTTATCCTTTAGCTGGCTAAAACTAATGATACTGATATTTGCTGCTGTCTTTTTTCTATCTTTGTGAAGTATGGTGTTTTATCTATGACTCAAAAAATATGAAAGCGGGAATGCTATAAACGTGAATTTATAACTTACTTCCAAAAACAAATTTTATATCAAAAAATAAAAATTTTTCCCTTGATATTTACAATAAATTTCATACTATTTTAAATACTTTTTTATGATTCAAAAAATCTGAAATGTTTTTTAAAAAAATATTATTTTGAATAGGATTATTTGTATTTACAGGATTAGGCTATTCCAACGCTGATTCTATAATCCAACAACCAAGCAATTGTTCTATGTTTTATACCCAAAATTTTTATTATAATACAAAAAAGAACAGATGTGCATGTAAAGATTGATACTTGCCGTACAAAAAACCTAACGTCCAAAAACAAGACTGTATTCTTGCAGACGATTATTGCAAGCAGGTATACGAAAATTCAACATATGACGAAGAGGGTAGTTCTTGTGTATGTAAAGATTTTTATACACTAAAAGGAAGCACATGCCAAGCTGTGTGATACAAAAAACTAGATGACATATCTATTTACAATAATATACCTTGATATTTTGGTAATTACGACGAATATTATGTTACTTCCGGTATAAACCTATCCTGAACAAATCTTTCATGATATATATTGAGTTGTATAAATCCAAAACAACATATGACATTTTACCAAACCGGAGATAATGGAGTAATGTTTGATTGTGACGATGACAAAAGAAATCCTACAATAAAAATGGACAAATTTCTAAATAAAAAATTCAGCGCTTGATGACAAATAATTTTTAGCTGACATTTTATCGGAAAAAATGCCGTTATGACTATAAGTGTAGATAATAAAGAATTTAACTTTAGAAGCTATAAAATAGAGGAGTTATCTTGAGATTATTTTAATATTAGCATTACTGTACCTACCAAATGGGTATTATCCGATGGTAGCATGGTTTATCTTGATGAATCTATAAATAAAATTAAATTAAATATCTATCCCGAAGCAATTACCTGAAATAGATTTGATAGTGTCAATTATGAATTTAATATGTATGTAGATCCAAAAGATCCTGCTTTTACCAATCAGTTTTATATCCCAAACCAAAATATAAATACCGTATGGAATAATTACAAAAACTTAAAAACCGTAGTAGTCGCTGTGATAGACCAATGAATATGATTTGCCGACAATAAAGATTTATCCAATATGATACGAACAAACACATGAGAAGTAGAAGGAGACAATATAGACAATGATGCCAACGGATATATTGATGATTATTATTGATGGAATTTTGTAGATAATAATAACGAAACTTACGTAAAATGAAGTCATGGAACAAACGTAGCTTGAATAATAGCAGCAGAGCATGATAATGATTTTGGAATTAAAGGAATAGCTCCAAATGCCAAGATCATGAACCTAATAGCTTGTGATAGCGATGAAGAATGTGATGATGAAGACATTACAAATGCTATGAAATATGCTATAGATAATTGAGCTCAAATTATAAATCTTTCTATTTGATGAGCAGAATTTAGCTATACAAAAAAATATGACGAAGTTGTCAACCTTGCCAGACAAAAATGAGTGATTATTGTTGTAGCAGCTGGGAACTGAAGCAGCGTCTTCAAAAAAGGAATAAATACTTCAAAATACAAAGTTAGTCCTGTTTGTAATGATGTAGAATCTCCATGGGACATCATAGGTGTATGAGGACTGGATAATGCATGAGTACCAGCAGAGTGGAGTAATTACGGAGATTATGTAGATTTTTGGAGTTACGGAGTAAATATTTTTACAAGTTCTCTGGACTGATATTCTCAAGTTGATGAAGAATTTTGAACTTCTTTTGCAGCACCACAGATTAGTGCTATAATAGCACTCGGATTATGACTAAAAGGAAATTTAACTGCAGAACAAATCTATAATGCCCTAAAACAAGCAGAAACTAATAAAATTATAGATGCTATGAAATTTATGAAATATATAGACAAACTTGACACAAAATCAGAAACCAACTCTATACAGGCAGCAGGTACTAATAGTTATTCAGGCAGCATATCAAATAATACTTTAAATAACGATTATTTAGATAATTTTAAAGATTATTATGATTATAGTTTTGGCGGCAGTTCATCTCAAAAAAGTATGATAGATAGTGCTTTATCTAATTTTTTTAGCAAACTCGAGAAACAATGATATAATTACAAGGAACAAAAAATCCTAAATTTAATCAAAAAAATTTCCAAAATTATGGAGAACACAAATGATGAAAAGATGAAAAACATATTGTTTTATATATGAAAAAGATCTTATCTGGAAATATTTGATGAATAAATTTATTTAAAACATATAATTAATATTGTCTATACTTTTACTTTTGAGAGAACTTCTTTTGTCGTAGTAATCACACATATCTATATGTTTGTGTCAGGAAACCCTGATAATATCGCCGTAATCAGTACCTTTTGCGAGATTTATAGTTATAAAGCTACCTCTGAAACTGTGCGGAGTAATATTCTTTTGAATATCAAGTTTTAGACAGACAGACTGGACAAGCTTAAACACAAAACTTGTATTTATTTTTTTATCAATATTTGCAGTTGTATTATTTCTTATAGGAGAGAATACATAATTTGTATCGTAACCAAAATCTTGCTTAAGCTTCAAAAGCTCTTGTAAAAGGTAAAAAATTCAGGAGGGGAGGGGAATATACTTGAAAGTACCTCACTTTTGTAAAACCTTCATATTCTGATTTTCAAAGTCTATATTATCTCGCAAAAGGTTTACAACCTCACTTCTTCTCAGGCTCAAAATCATCATTCCAAATAGCAGATAATTCCTAAGGTTTAATAGTTTTTTATCCAAAGCTTTGGAATTCATATAAAGTTCTTTGAGATAATCCAAAATAGCTCTAATCTCTTGTTCATTTAATATTTCTGTAGAACTCTTGTGTTCTGTTTTCAACGGCCTAAAATCTACAGGATTCTTTGGATAATTATATTTTTTTACCAAAAAATTAAAAAATGAACGTATTGAATAAAGTTTTCTATTTATAGTCCTTGGATTCTTTATCCTGCCATCTTCAACCTTTTTAAATCCGTTTATATAATCAGTTATATGATTTGATAAATCACTAAAATGATAAAACGATAAATCTTTTAAATGTTTGACATTCAGTGATTCAAAAAATGGATTTAAATCATTAAAATAAGATTTTTGAGTATAATTTAATTTTTCTTCTGTGACATTGTCTTTTTCAAATCTTTTTAGAAATTCAAAGATCACAAAATTTATGGTCTTATCAAATCA
>CALFEN010000025.1 GCA_937950065.1 uncultured bacterium
TGGTTTGCTCATTTTTTTGTCAGTCATTGTTGAATGAGTCTATTTCTTATACTGTTATATTCATCAAATTGTTTTCATTCTCTGAATAATAAAGAAAGTGGAATCAAACCAAATACTTTACCTGCTTCTCCTATTGCAGGAGATGACGAATTTCATTCTACGGGCTGATCCCTGTTTGGTTCTGTCTTTGCAGTCTCTCTTACAGGAACTCCTTTCATTAAATTTGTAGCAGGTTCCTCAGAGGCTGGTATATATCAATTTGTATTTTCTCTGTTTTTTGGAAGAATCACTATATTATTGCCTGCATCTTTATCTACTGTTATTTCTTTAGCCATGACCTGTTTGTGAGCATATCTTAGACCTATAACTGTCGTTATCAGTTTTGCTATTTCTTTTGGTGAATTATCTATCTTATCTCAGAACGATATATTTATCATAGATCATGTTCAGTATCATGCTACACTGTCTAATGATATTTCAAGTCATTCCATCTTTATCTTATTCCATGCTTTGTCTGTGAAACTTAAATTATCTCATTGTCTTGTGATATAATCTTCTAGTTTTCACATAATCTGAAGTCATTTTGGTGTGGCTTTTAGTATATTCAATCATCTTAGCAGAGCTACAATTCATATGTCCCTAATCCATTCTTTTTTATCGTCGAATCATTCCAGTATATCATTATTCTGATGTAAATTATTCATTACAGTATATGATGTATGGAAAATAGCTCCATCAACAGCTCATCATACAAAGAAATTTGCAACTCTGCTTGTATTTAAAAAATTAAATGCCTGTGTTGAGGCAAGTCAATCTACAGCCATAGCTCCTAGTTTTGCAGATGTTCATAAAAGTAGAATTTGATTTCATAATTCCTTAATTTCAGCGTATATAATATCTCTATCCCTGTCAGATCTCTGTCATATTCATTGCATCTGACAATACATATCTACTTCATTGTTTGTTCATTTATCAAATTCTGTAAACACTTCATTTTGAGATAAAACAGCATTAAGCATTATTCTTGATAAATTTTCGTTTAGAAGTAACACCAGATTTTTATAATGTTCCTGATAAAGTTGTTTTTTCTCTTCATCATTAAAAGTTTTTCCCTGTTGTATTTCTTTTTCTTTTATTAATTCTCAAAATCCAGCATATACGTCATCTAATTTTAGCACCTGCCTGAAATAATTCTCTACATATTGCTTTAATTTTGGGTCTTCTATTCCTTCTTTTTTAAAAAAATCATCTAGTCAGTTTGTATAAAAAATTTCTCAGTTCCTGTCCCAATTTGGTATTCTGTCTGAATATGTATCAACTATTCATTTTGCAAGTGACATAGACTTAGCAGGATTGCTAGTTATCTGTTTTATTCTTTGGAGTTGAGGGGCAAGGCTTTCTAATCTTGGATTATTGAGTCTTTTCTTATCTAATATATTATCTACTAGAGAAATAGATATATCTTCAGACATATCATATTTTCATGTTCAGTCGTTTTGGTCTATATATCTGAGCTGCGAAAGTAATCTTAATCTAAAATTATTTATATCTATAGGTACTTGTGATGAAAGCATATAGTCAATCAT
>CALFEN010000026.1 GCA_937950065.1 uncultured bacterium
TGGTAAAATTTCATCGATTATAAGTATGATTCTCATTTATTTTCCGAAAAGTTCAGTTGTCATGTTTTCAAAAGATATCATAATCTATGACATAATTTAAATTTGAAATCCCGTGAGCAATCGTTTTGGAAGTACTAGTTGTTCCATATCCAAAATGAACAATTTTACGGTAGATTTCTTTGCCATCAATTCGTTTTATACCCATATCCTGTTCAGTGCCAGCGACTCAAGCAGCGAGCGTTTCCTGAGGGAAACTTTGAACTCTATTAGCTAATGCATTTCGTTTTGCAGCGGTCAGTGTTTCGTTGGTATTTACATAGAGTCCACCAGTAGGAGATTGTTCGGTAAGTCCAGGATTTGTACTTTGCCGTGCTTGTATTGCCAAATTTCAGAGGAAAAAAATGATAAAAGCTCAAAATCCCCATAGCATTCAATTCGCGATTTTTTTAATAGAATCTTTCATTTTTTGTAGTAATATTGAAGTAAAATATATTCCCAATTATTTTATATAATTTAAGATAAAATACAAGTTTTTTATATAAGAAATATAATTATTATTTAGCATAACTTATAATCGTTTATTTAAATTGATTATCAAATTCTGTTTTTATTTATCTCTCAAATAATTATCTGTTTCAAAAAAATAATCTTGAAATTAAATACGAAAGTATTATAATTTAAACTTCTTTTTTAAAAAAAAGTTTTATAAGTAAAATAAATATACATGGAATCAACCTTTTTAGTCACGGTATTGTCATTTATATCTCTACTATTAATATCATGATTTACATATATTGTTAGTAAGAAGTATAAATTTCCTTATACTGTGTTATTGGCATTGGTATGAATAGCATTAATCCCTATTCTCAAAATACCTTTTTTTGCTTTTTTAGATGATTTTGCTCTTACTCCAGATATTCTTTTTTATATATTTCTACCAGTTTTGATATTTGAATCTTGATATAATATAAAGTATGCTAGACTTATAGAGAATTGGAAATCTATATGAATATTATCGGTCTTTTGACTTTTGATATCTGCTGTGGTTATAGCGTTTTGACTGTATTTTTTTCTTGGTTTTATATGATGGGAGGTTCCGTTATCTATATGCTTCTTATTTGGTGCCATAATTTCTGCTACAGATCCTGTAGCGGTACTTGCTTTATTCAAAGAGGTATGAGCTCCTAGAAGACTGTCTTTGATCTTTGAATGAGAATCATTGTTTAACGACTGAACAGCATTAGCATTATTTTTAGTAGTTTTTGAGATTATACAAAAATGATCATTAAACGCTGGAACTATCACAACTTGAATACTTACTTTTTTTAGTATGATAGTATGATGAATTCTTTTTTGAATAATTTGTAGTTATGTTTTTTCTCTAATCATATGAAAAGTAAAAAACATGGAATCTGTAGAAATATCTTTCACAATTATTCTTGCTCATTTGGTCTTTTTATTATCTGAACTTATTAGTGAGCACATATTTATATGAACTTTTCAATTAAAAATATCATGAGTGATAGCAACATCAGTAGCTGCTATATTATTAGGTAATTATTGAAGATACAAGATATCTCCCAAAGTGGAAAAATATATGGAGAAATTTTGGTCATTTTTTGCTTTCATTGCAAACTCTTTGGTTTTTATTCTTATGTGATTGATATTGAGTCAAATAAAAATAGATTTTACTTTGTTTATATTGCCTATTGTTTTGGTTATATTAGTTGTTATGATTGCCAGAACAATAAGTGTATACCTTCCTATTTCTATAATAAATTATTTCAAATTGGAAGAAACTATAAGTAAAACATGGCAAAAACTTTTGGCGTGGTGAAGTCTTAGATGAGGTCTTTGACTTATGATGGTGTTTTTGATTCCTGATAGTTTCAGCGTCCCATGATGGAGCTATTCATTTTCTCCAAAGGACTTTTTATTAGCCTTAACTATATGATGTATATTTTTTACGCTTTTTGTAAAGGCACCTACTATATGACCTATGCTCAAGAAATTCAAGGAGAATAAATTGAACAAACTTGAAGAATTGGAAAATTATGAAAGTCAAATACAAATATGTTATACATTGCTTGACAAGATAAATAATATTTATGATAAATGACATTTGAATGAAGAGGAGTATAGTTCGCTTCAAAAGAGATACACTACATTATTGGAAAATAATGTAGACTGACTCAAAAAGTTTTTAAAAGAAGAAAAAGATGCAAAAAATTTGGTAAGACAGGCAGTCATGATCCATGCTTTGGGTATAGAAAAACAAGCTTTAAAGATTCTCTATGAATATAACGAAGTAAATGAAGATATCTTGAGATACCTTTTGACCAAAATAGAAAGACAGACATATAGAGTAGAAAAATGACTTCCTCAAACTAGATCTATGGAAGAGAGGGAAAGAGACGCTAAGAATACAAAGGTAATAACAAAGATCTTGAAATTCTTTTGAAAGTTCAACGAAGAATCAATATTGGATAATTTTTTGAGATATAGGGCTCAAGCTGTAATATCAAATAAGGTTATATCTTCTCTGCAAAGTTTGATATCTATGGATATTTGATATGACAAAAAAATTATAGAAGAAGTTATTGAAACTTATAAATCATTTAATACCTTGGCAGAATCCAAACTTCAGAAATTATATAATTACGATAAACAAATCACTTGTGGATTAAATACAGATCTTATAAATAAACATTTAATGATTCTTAAGGAAAAAATGATAAATGATTTATTTGAAAGAGAGTTAATTTCTCCAAAAATATATCACAACTCTATAGATGAAGTAGAGGAGGAAATTTACAAAACTATAAAAATATCATAAAATCTTTTACCCTAGAAGTATTATAAAAAAATATTTTAATTATTTTTAAATAATACTTTTTTTTGTGTGCTAAAAAACTGATAGAGATTTAATAGTTATTGTCAAGTATTTTGAGGAAAGATTGTTTAAAAAAAGCTTGCAATGTAAGAATTCTTACATATAATTTTTTAAAGTTTTATATTATATCAAAAAAATATGAAAAAAAATATATTAATAACGACGTTCTTGATGTTATCTTTTTGATGATTATGTCTGGGTGCAGATTTATCATGACAAAATATGCTTTCGACCTCTTTGGATGGCATAAGTCTGGATACAGGAGCTATCCAAGTTAATATAACGTCGATTACAGCCCAAAATGCTTGAAAAGCTGTAAATATTTGGACAGGAGTTCAAAATTTTAAAACAAAGTTTGTGCTTACAGGTTGAGTGACAAAGATCATAAACACAGACAATATAGAAGACTCCTTCAAAAACACAAATACTCTAAAACAAAAATTTAAAGAATTAGCATCTAAAAAAATAAATGCATGAACATTACAACTCAAAGAACCGGAATTGATACAATACCCTGATAGACTTAGGGTTGTACAAAAGAGTACTGTAATTTTTTATAATAAAATGCAGTTAGAAAATTATAAAAAATATATAGATACTGATATCAAAGATAGTTCAAACGTTAAGAAATTGGAAGAGGTGTATTTTGAAAAATTATACAAAGAATGTAAAAAAGATAAAACTTGTGCTAGTACACTTACTGATACCCAGATAAAGGATAAAGTAAAGTACTGAATAGAAAATGGCATGAAGACTATGTCGTCAGAAGAGATCATAGATTACAACTTGATACCTATGGATATGGAAACATTGGGAGACTTAAATTCTTCTTGATTCAATCTCAATGTAGAACCAGGATCAGTAAGAATGAGTGCAGATAGCATCATAAATAGACTTAGAAATGTATACCATATAAACTCTGTAGCAGAAACAATAGATGAACATTTAATTGAAGTAGAAACATGAGTAAATGAAGTTCCTGAAGATCCGGTGGAAGCATTTTGTAATCAGTATTATGTACCTACAGAGGAAGACTATACTATATGTGTTAGGTTAAAAAAACAATTGGAGCAGGAGAGGAGAAGAACCTGATCAAAAAAACTATTAAACTGATTTACAATATGAGATTCATACTCTATAATGTGGAGAAAAACTCTTAGTATAGATTATTTCTTTTGATCCAAAGAGGTGTTTTATGGAAGATTTCACGCTGTGTTTGGATATGATGTATGATTGAGAATTCCTATAATTATGAAATCAGGAATTTCTGATGTAACATTAACATCAGCCCCAGATAAAAATAAATTTGATTTTAAATTTCAGATAGACACTTTTGATGCAGATGCAAGGGAATATCGTTCTTTATGATTATCAGATAACAAAATTCACGACGGGAAAGAGTTTGTTCTAAAACTTTATGCAAATGCAGACGCAAGAATAGATCTTTTAAACGAAACAGTCTTTGATAGAGAATGGGATCTTATATCTCTTTTGGGTAGAGTACTGGGTATAAGTTGACTTCATAATTTTGACGAATCCAAAGACTTCAAACCTCCTTTTGGCTCAAATGAAAGAATAAATATATTGGATTTGAACTATGATATCCCCATATACAGTATATCTGTAGCTTCTATTGAGGCTTGACTTTCTATAAGGTCTTATATAGAATGAGTTATAAAAACAGAATGTAGTAGATATCATGTGTGAGGCGCCAGCTGTTCAACTTTCACCATAAATAATAACAATCGGCATAATCTAAATAATTTAGAGTGAAGATTTATTTCCAACGATTTCCGTACAGACCAGATTGGAAGATATAGTATTGTTTGACTAAAATTCCACGATTTTTATTATTTCCCAAGATTTGTAACGGAGATAAGAGTAAGTCCGTCAATATCTGTAGATATCCCGCTACGGTGATCAGAAACTTGGCATTTAGGTCCTTACAATTTATATCGTTTCCAATTGGACGGACCATGACTTGGTACTCATAGATGAACAAATTGAGAAGTAGATCTAACAGGAATCAAAGTATATGACAAAAATTACTTCCCTGAAAAATCCGTAAGAAAAAGACTGCAGCAAGACATAGAAAGTCAAACTATATGACAAAATATTTCTTGAGCAGTACTGATGACGTGAACTGTCAGTCTTATTTCCGGCGCTATAGATACATGAACTACTTTTTCTATAACCTGATTTACCAATACCTGAAATAGATTGATTTCATGAAATATCTTATCTTGAGTAAATATCGAAAATTTAATAATTTCAGATTGATTAACTTTATCTGGAGTAAATGAAGAAGCAAAGCCAACAAATAAAATAATTATTGAATTATTAGGTTTTTATGATGATTTATATCAAAAATATGAAGATAAGAAAATCACAAAAGAAAAATTCATAGAAAATATTACAAACAGAATCTATATACTAAAAGAGAAATATTGAGATGAGTTGACAGACGAATTATACAAAAACCTTTTTGAAGTAATCAAAAAAATAAATTATGTAAAAACAGAGAAAGATCTACAAAAGATAAGAGATTATATAAAAGAGGCAGAATACAGATCTTTGGCTGATACTAGTGAGACATTGGAACCTTATATTATACAACTTGATATATTTATAGACTCATTAAAAACAAAATTCAAGAAAATGGACCCCAAAGCTGCTGAAATAAAGATAAAATCGATAAAGTTAAAAATAGGAAGTAAGATTCAGACATTAAGCTCTCTAAAAGATAAAAAGTCAAAACTTTTGGCAGAGGTATTACAATATGTTGTTAGCAATTTATAAAAAAATATTTACAAATAAAAAAGAGGATGTCTTCGTCCTCTTTTTTTATTATTGTTCAACTTTAAAATAATAAATTAAATATATATCCTAGTATGATCATAAATACTCAAACTAATCAAAAGAAAGTTAGCAATAGTTTCATTTTCATTACTTTTTTGAGTATTAGGAACTCTGGCAGGCTGAGTCCTACTACGGCCATCATAAACGCCAACGCTGTTCATAATGGTATTCCTGCCACTATCAATGATTTTACAACTGGTATGATTCATGCTGCATTAGCATACATCGGTATTCATATCAATACTGCCAATGGCACAGCAAAAATGTTTTCTTTGGTAATATATGTATCAAAAAATCACTCTGGAATAAATCAATGTATAAATCCTCAAACAGCTACTCAAATTAGTACGTAAGGCATGATCTTGAATATTAACAAAAAACTGTCTTTTATTATCTGTTTACTGAAGCTTTTTAAATTAAATTGGTCTTGCCCCTCAATAACATTATTGTTATTATTTGATTTTGTTATAAAGTCTGCAACTTGATCTTCCATTTTAAGTTTTCATATTGCCCATCATCCCAGAATTCCAAGTAAAATTCCGGAAATTATATAGGTTAAGGTAATTTTTATTCAAAACAGTCATATAAACATAGCGACTGCTACTTCGTTTATTAGCGGCGATGTGATAAGAAATGTAAACGTTATTCATAGCGGGATTCATGCTCTCAAAAATCAGACAAACATCGGTATGCTTGAACAACTGCAAAATGGAGTTATTGCTCCAAATATTGATGCAAAGATATATTCAAATCCCCAAAAATTATTTTTTGCCAAAAAATTTCTGATTTTTTCTATAGGCAAAAGATGATTTATCACTGTCATCAAATGCACTATCAAAATAAGTAGTATAAATATTTTTATACTGTCATAAACAAAAAAGTTTAATGATTGAGCAAGATGGGTATTTGGTGATAAATTCAATAGATTATAAATTATATAATCAGCGAACCGCTGTACAAAATCAAACATTTTATTTTATATCAGACAAAAGTAATTTTATCTCTTCTACGCTTCATACTTTTCATTGCAGTAAAACTTTTTCATCTACTACCAAGCAAGGTGTTGATATTATATCATAACTCATTATGTCAGATATCTCTGTTATTTTTTGTATAGATGCAGCTATTCACAATTGTTTTACAGCTTCGAGAGTGTTAGCTTCTAGTCTTTTACAGTTGGGACATCATGTTCCCAAAATTTTTATCTCCATTTGTATTTAATTAATATTAAAAATAATTTTTATCTGTTCAATTATCTCACTGTAATAATCTTTGTTGATAGAGTAAAATACCTGCTTTCAGTCTTTTCTTCTCTTGAGTAGTCAGATGTTTTTGAGTATCATAAGGTGATGAGATACAAGATTTTGTTTTAGTCACAATATTTCTATTATCTCGCATACACAAAGTTCGTTGTTTTTATTCAATAGACAAAGTATTTGTAGTCTGTTTTCTTGAGATATTATGGATAATATGTCCGATAAATTAGACAGGTGAGAATCTTCACAGCATTTATTTCCTATTTTTTTGCAGGAATTGTTCATTTATTATTTTAGATAATAAATCTATATATCAATATATATTGATATAATCTAAAAAATCAAGAAGAAATTTAACAATTGAAAGGCTGCAGCGTATATCAAAAGTTTCTGTTCCCCAAAAAATGTAAAAATGAAAAATCTTAACTTTTTTATAAAAAATCTCTTGTTTTTTTTATAAATTTATTAATATATTATACTTTTAGATTATACACAAAAAAATAATGTTTGATATAATAAAATTTATTGCAGATAGTTTAAAATTGAGGACTATACAAGTAGAAAATACTGTAAAACTTTTGGATGAATGATGAACAGTGCCTTTTATATCCAGATATAGAAAAGAGGCTACATGAAATTTGGATGAAGAACAAATAAGAAAGATAGAAGAAAAACTTATTTATATTAGAAATTTGGAAGCCAGAAAACAGGAGATATTAAAGTCTATAGAAGAGCAGTGAAAGTTAACAGATGAGTTAAAAATGCAGATCCTTGCCTGTGATAAACTTCAAAAATTAGAAGATTTATATCTCCCTTACAAAAAAGCCAAAAAGACAAAAGCTGATATTGCTATAGAAAATGGACTACAGCCTTTGGCAGATTTTATGAGAAAAACGGAGATTGATATATCTGATATCACAAAAGAAGCACAAAATTATCTCAACGAGAATGTAAAAACAATAGAAGATGCTATAAATTGAGCTAAACTTATAATAGCTCAAGAAATATCTCAAAATCCTACATATAGAGAATATATTAGAGGTAAGTTAAAAAACTTCGCTACCATATATTCAAAGGTAATCGTAAAAAATCAAGATAAAGACGAGAAACAAGTTTACAAAGATTATTACTCATTTTCTGAACCTTTAAACAAAATTGCTAGTCATAGGATTTTGGCATTGAACAGGGGAGAAAAAGAAAAAATATTATCTGTTTCTATAAAATCTGATGAAAGAGATGTTTATGATATCAAAAGAACTATTTTGATGTCTTTTCCAAATAAAAAACTGGAAAATTTTTATTTGGAGATTATACAAGATAGTTTGGATAGATTAATTTTTCCTTCCGTAGAAAACGAAGTTAGAAATATTTTTACAGAGTTAGCAGAACAAGAGGCTATATCTATGTTCAAAAAAAATCTCTACAATTTGCTTATGCAGCCGCCTATCATAGGAAAGAATGTTCTCTGACTGGATCCATGATTTAGGACTTGATGTAAAGTCGTGGTAATTGATAAAAACGGTGAATATGTAGAAAATAATGTTATGTATTTGATTCAGTGAGATACTAAACTCTCTGAAGCAGAGAAATTATTGTCTACATATATAATAAAATACGACATAGATATTATTGCAATAGGTAATGGAACTGCTTCTAGAGAAACAGAAAAATTTGTTGCAGATCTTCTCAAAACTTTAAATTTGAAAAAAGATTTAAAATATATCATAGTAAATGAAGCATGAGCATCAGTATATTCAGCTTCGATATTGGCAAAGGAAGAATTCCCAAGTTTGGATGTTACAGTCAGGGGTGCTATATCCATAGCAAAGAGAGTGCAAGATCCATTGGCAGAACTTGTAAAGATAGATCCAAAGTCTATTTGAGTTTGAATGTATCAACATGATATCAATCAGTCAATGCTTGAGACTAGTTTGAACACGGTAGTTGAAAGTGCCGTAAATAATGTTTGAGTAAATGTAAATACAGCGTCATGGGCATTATTATCTTTTGTATCTGGTGTATCCAAAGTAATAGCAAAAAATATAGTGAAATTTAGATCTGAAATAGGTCAGTTTAACAATAGATCCCAGTTAAAAAAAGTTAAATGACTTTGACCCAAAGCTTTTGAACAGGCTGCAGGTTTTATAGTGATACCTTGATCTTCAAATCCTTTGGATGATACTATAGTGCATCCAGAGTCCTATGATATAGCAGAAAAAATTTTAAAACAATCTGGTTTTAAAATAAAAGACTTGATAGATAAGAGAAAAGATATACAGGAATCTCTAGTAAATTTTGATATAAAGAAATTTGCTGAAGATAATGGGTTTTGATTTGAAACTTGTAACGATATTTTACAGGCATTAATGAAACCAAGAAGAGATCCTAGAGAAAATATGCCTCAACCTCTTCTAAAATCAGATGTATTAAAAATAGAGGATCTTGAAGATGGTATGGAATTAGAATGAACAGTAAGGAATGTAATAAATTTTGGTGCATTTGTGGATATCTGATTAAAAAATGATGCATTACTGCATATTTCTCAATTCCCGTGAAAAGAATTTGTTTCAGATCCTACAAGAGTACTTGTTGTTTGAGATATTATCAAAGCCAAAGTTCTTTCTATAGAGATAGACAGATGAAGGGTTAATTTGACTATGAAAGAAGCCAACACCGAAACAAAAAATGATAATAAAACATCATCTGATCAACAAAAAATTCAGTCCAAACCTAAAAAAACAGAAAATAAAGAACTTGGCGGAAGTATAAAGTTTTTTTAATCTCTTTGTATTGTAGTTTGGGAAATTTTGTTTTTATACTTATATGATTAATAAATTTTTTGTTTTGATTTGTAACTGCACGAGATAATACAAGTGGCGTTGCCACTAATAAATTTCTTTATTATAAAATTCTTCACAGGTCGCATTGCGATTTTTAACCTTCTTTCTTGCTATTATATTAATTAAAAAACCTAATAGGTTTGCTTATTGTAGCAATCTTCACAGTAAACTTTAAATTCGCACTTTTCAGGGTATATAGTTATAATTTTTTTATTACAGTTGTCGCACTTTTTGAGGTGTAGTTTTCTCCCTCATCTATTTTGTATTCTTTCCAGATGTCTGACGTCAGGATGCTTACGTGGTAAAGGCAAATTATGTTTGCGGTAAAAATCAAGTTCTGCTTTTACTATCCTAAACGGTTTTCAAGATATTTCACAAATCACAGCTTTTTTAAGAATTTCATCATCTACATCGTTGATATCTTCAGGCAAGTCTTGTGCACGGATAAGTTTTATTCATTCTGGCACGTTTATTGGATATTCTTTGTTTTGTCGTTTGTATCATTGTTTTTGGGCTTCATCTTTGTCCATAGGATAATATTCATTGGCTGATGTTTCATTATACCCAAAAGGAGATATGCTTGCAGGGAAAAATTCTCATCGTTCTCAAGTTATTTTCATATGTTCTATAATTTTTGGTACTAATATTTCATATTCTTCTTTAGTATATTGTTTATTAAATATACAATATTGTTTGTTACGTAGTCAGACACAGCCAAAGATATTTTTACAATTAATACAACTTTCACAGTAATATGCATCAGAGATATAATTACAAAAGCTACAAGAAATAATATTATAACAATTTTCCAAACAAGTTTGAGCATTGTAACATTTACTTGCATTTAAACTCGCCATTGAAGTGTCCATACAATCTTTTACTCACATACTACCATAAAAGACATAGCGTACATCTTCAGCATTCCCTACGTTAAATCAATAAAAAACATTTTTAGAATTGAATATATAATTTCAAATAGAGTTTTCAGATTTATTAATATATAAATTCTTTTCAATATTCAAATTTCAAGAATCTTTTTTATTTTTTAATTCTTCAAAATAACTTTCTTTATCGTATTCTTGGTTATTTATATAATACTTTTTGTTTGATAGATTACTACAGTGATAACAATACTGGCATCAATTGCAGTTAGATAAACAAGAAGAATCCCTGCAGTCTATGCAGTTTACACAATAAGATAAATTCATTCAGTTATTACAGTTGATACATTCATAAGATTCAGTAAGATAATCACATTCAAAACAATCGATACTTGATTTACAATTTTGAACCTGTGAATACATACAATCTTCGTTGTAATCTGATGCAAAAATCAAATAACAATTTTTATTATTTGTAGCATCATTAGAATAATCACTATTTTCATTATTGTTGCCATACAAGGAAATTCTTGGAATAATTTTTAGTAATTCGTCAAACTGCTGGAAAAATGGACGTGCAAAATCAAAGTCCCTGCTATAATCCATGGAATCTCGATTATCACCTCGCCATTCTTTGGATTCATAGACTTTGTAAGGACTATCAGGTGAATAAATAGAAATTATTGTTTTACCAGTCAAATCACATTTACGTTTATATAGTTTTCTCTCATTTCTTCGTGCGAGTCTTCTCTGCTGTCTGCAGTCCGGGCACAACGTTGGTGCGGGTATTTTGTATTTTATACTATTGAACACTGGCGAAATTTTACTATAAAACTCCAAATCTTTGTCTGTGATTGCAAACTCCTGTCCGCAGTTTGAGCACTTTCTTCGTTCAACTATTTTTTCCCCAGTTTGGGCAGTTATAAATTCGTAAACTTCTCTTTCCATTATTTTAAATCTATATTTAATGATTTAAAATGAAGTTTCATTCTATTTAACCAATGCAAATCAGGCAGTGGTAATTCGTATTTTTTGAGAAATTCATATTCCATATTTACTATTCTATAAATATCTCATTTCTCATCTTTTATCACTTTTTTTAATATTTCAGGATTTATATTCCATTTTCA
>CALFEN010000027.1 GCA_937950065.1 uncultured bacterium
CCAAAATCATCAAATGTAAAAAAATAATCCAATTCATCAGTAATAAAAAAATCTTTATCAGATATGTAGAGAATAAATATATTATTGTCTCATTTTATAACAGAAGCATACTGTTTGTCAGCATACACGTGATAACCCTTTTGACTAAGTATTTCACCCAAAAAAAGTCAGGCTGTATTTGGTCAAGTTCACGCAGGTCCGGAAAAGGCTATTGCTATTTTCATATGTTTTCAGGGTAAATTTTAAAGACAGCTATATCAAATTATTATATTGAAATTTTCTTATTATTAATATTGTCATGCTAATCCAAAAGGCAAAATAGTCTTTTTAAAAGTATATAATTATTTTCAGCATAGCAAGAAGTTTATGTTCAAATATAATAATTATAATATAAGCTTATATTATTATATTTTTTTTGAACATAATTTCAAGCCACAATGTAGCTTTGAAGAATCCTATAAATTTATTTTTAAGTAGAAAAATACTATGAAATAAATGGTTTTAAACAAAAAATCATTGTAAGAAAAAACTTTTAAAAATTACTTTTTTTTTACATAACAGAAATATTAGATAAATTATCTTAGAATTTTTAAATATTCTTATAAATTCAGGGAAATTATTGAAAATAAAGAAACTAATCTATAATAAATTCAGGATTCTTTTCAAAAAATTTTGTTTTTAATTCATCTTGCCAACTCAAAAGTATAGCATAATGATCAAATATTTCCTGCATAACTCTGTTTATAGCCAAATTAGTTAATTTATCAGCAGAAATTTCTTTCAAAGCCGTTGAGATTTCTTCCATAAGCATCTTTTCCGGAACGATGTATTCTAATACTATTTCCTTTATTTTATTGTTACAATCTAACTTGGAAATTTTATACTTCTGACAAAATATTTCTATCAAATCCATGAAAATATACTTTCTGGAAATCTCTTCTTTTTTATACTTTCATGCCAATAATCTTTTTAATTCAGTCCTTATTTCCTCTGCTAAAGATCTGTTATCAGGCAATTTGGAAGTCTTTATATCCTTTAATTTGTCCGGTACTATTGGAGTCTGTTTTTGGAAATTAAATAATGTTCAGATAGCAGTACGGGCACTTACTACTCCTCTACCTTGTCATTTTTTTTTTGGCAAAACAATTGCTTTACCACTAAATCAGTCTATTCCATAAGTATCTACAATACTTCTGACGTTTCAATTCAATCAAAGATCTTCAGCTATTTTTTTTATAAGCGGTCATCGACATCAATTATTTTTTCATACAATCTGATATTTAGGGAAAACCAGTTTTGTAGCAGCATATAAAACATCTCATTTCATTTTAGTAGTCAATTCTCATCAGTCTGATAACTCATCTATCCCATTTTCATATAACGACTTGACTTCAGTAAATATCTCTTCAAATGGCAAAGGAGCAAGTGCTATTTTTCAAAGTCAGTTTATTCATCTGACAGATGGATCCAATTGATCCTTTCGAGATCGGAAGAGCACACGTC
>CALFEN010000028.1 GCA_937950065.1 uncultured bacterium
TAATTCTTTTTGTATTTTATTATAAAAACATTCACCGCTAATTAAACCATTTATCGTTTCTTCATTAGTAAAATAATTTAAATATGGCATCATTATATCTAAAAAAATTAAATCAATATTGTTTTTATTTTCATTTATAAATTCACTTGAATCAACAAAGTTAGTTGACATATAGACATCATACCCGTATTCATTCAAATAATCTTTGAATGAACGCATTTTACTTTTTTCTTCGTCAATCATTAATATCATAATTACCTCGCACTATTAATTATAGGATGACTATTTGTTAAATATTTAGGTATTGAAATTGTAAATATTGTAGGATTCATACAATTTTCTACATAAATTTCCATGTCATGCTTATTTAGTATTTTTCGAACTAGCGGGAGTCCTATTCCCTTTCCGCACGGATCGACTTTTACTGCGTCTTCGCATCTAATTCCATATAAAAAAATATCATCAATTTTATCATTAGGAATAGGAATGCCATAGTTTGAAAATGATAGATAATATTTGAATTTATCTGATTTTAATATAATATCGATTGATTTATTTGATCTTCTGAATTTATTTAAATCGTGTGAATATTTAATAGAATTTATTAATATATTATATATAACGATTTGAAACTTAAATTTATCAATATATAATTCAACAGAATTATCAATTGTATATTTAATACTTGTATTTTTCTCCAATATAGATTTTGGCTGTAAAGACTTTCTTATTTTAGCAATAACATCTCTAACTAAATTTGTTTTTTCTATTTTTAATTCAAAATCATGATCTTCAAGTAACGAAGCTCCTTCAATTATTAACGAAGATAATGTGCATTCGTCTATTATATCATTTATTTTGCGTCTATGTTTTCCGAAAAAAATTGCATTAAATTTTTCTCTTTTTGTTATTAAATTTAAATAATTAGCGTTTGAAACTATAGAAAATAATGATGATCTTAATTCATGAGGCATTCTTGTTAATACTTGCTTAAGAGAATTTTGATAATTTGACAACTCTACAAATATAGATATGAGTTCAGATATATAAACTAGCAATTCTATATCATCTTGATTGAAAGCCTCATGTTTATTTTCTAAAATTTGATTAAATTTAGTTGCACATCTTATTACTCCTATTGCATGAATTTCTTCTTTATTATCACTATAATATGAGTGAATATTTTTTCTTCTACTTATTGGGACCAAAATAAAACTTTCAGCCATTTTTTCTTCAATCCATTTAGATTCTTTTACATCAGCATTATTGAAATATATTTTTGGTGTATTTGTTTTAACAACTTCCCCAGTCTTTCCTTCGCCCAATCTGTAATAAACATTATGTTTATAAATTTTTTTATCACTTTCATATTTAGGACCACGCTTAATTCCAAGAGTTGCTTTGAGTTTTATCAAATTATCCAAATAATCTAATATGAAAATTGAGCAACCGTGGACACTCATTTCATTTTTAATTATATGAACAACTTTATGCAAAAAACTTTGTAAATCTACATTTAAAGATATCGCAGATGAAAGAATAGAATCTAATAATGACTTTTCTCTAATTCTTTTTGCATTTGATATAATATTTTCAATTATTTTACATATAATTTCAAGTTCATATTCAGTTATATTTAAATCATCATACAACTCATTTGGGTAAAATATTATAATATAAGTTTTATCATCATTTTTCGAATTTTTAACTTTTAAAAATACTCCTTTTTTTAGACTTAATAATTCAGATAGTTTTTTTGATTTGTAATTTTCTAATTTATTTACATCAGGTATTATTAAAACATTTTTTTTAGATTTTACAAACTCGCCAGATACTGAATCATCTTTTTTCAGAAAAATATTATTTTCAATAGATTGTTTTACATCATTTTCTTTTGATTTGTTGTTTTTTGATAAACATATGCAATTGTATATAATTTCTTCTGTATCTTTATTGTACGTTAATAAAGAACAAAATTTAACACCATATATATTATCAACTAATGATTTGCAAATATTGTAATTAAGAGAACTGAATTCATAAAGATCAATCTCTAGCAATTTTGTCATAAGATCTGAAATGTTATGATCACTCATTATTTACACCGTAGTCTAAAAAAAAATATTTCAAAAAAAATATAAAATTAATAAAATATTAAATATATCGTGACACTTATATCTTAGCATAATTGTAATTATTTATATTGACAATATTATTTTATGCAGTTTAAAAAAATAAATTAATACAGATAAAAATCAAATATTGAATATATTAACTATATTAAATTTTATATATAACTAATATATGATGGCGTTTTTATAAAATTTCTAATTTTATTATTATTTTACTTGCAATATTCAGTTGAATTGAAAGAATTTTATGTGTTGACTATATTATACGAAAAGATTTCGGTCGTTAAACCTATAAAATCATATGGATAAACTATGCGTCCAATACACTAGTGCCTATCCTTGTTAGTCATTTTTTTAATTTCATCAATACATTGAATGCTAATTCAACAAGTTAGAAACCACAAAGCCTAAAAAAAGTTTTTGCACCTCAAAAATTAAAAGACGCAATTGTCCAAACAGGACACTAGTACATTGTTTAAAAATGGATTTAGCTCCTACAGTTGCACCACATATTAAATGAAGCTAAATGAATGTTATATCCATAGTGGATATTCAGCGTCATTTTATATTTTTTCAACAGACTGTTCGTTATATTTTATTCGTTCTAAATCGCTGAGAAAATATTTCTAAATTTTGAAAAATAATTACGATATTTCAAAATTTTAGCAAGTAAAAAGCTAAAATGCATTCTTAACTCCAAAAAATTTTTTATAAAATTTAAAATCAGTTAACAGAACGTGTCAATCATCCTGTACTTTTTTTGACGCCATCCCACCCCTAAGACAACCCCTGCTTTTCGTGTCCTACAAAACTGAATTTTAGTCTTTTCACCCCGTGTCCAGATACTCCCAAAGACATTGCGAGTCAGTTTATGGATAGCAAATCCATATCACTTTCATCACATTCGAGAGAAGATAGCCCAAAGGAACTTTCGGTTATTAGGTTTTCCTGACTGCTTGGTAACAATTTGAAATAATAAGAAATGAGCCCAACAACATGAAGGGAT
>CALFEN010000029.1 GCA_937950065.1 uncultured bacterium
ATTTTATATCTGGAGAGATATATGCTTTGAGAGGATAATATCCGAGTAAAAACGAACTTTTACCTGCTATTCATATATAGCTGGTATAGTCTTCTCAAATAGTAATATTTATCTGTCAGATATAACTTTTATTATTATATATTCATCTAACATATACTGTGAACTTCCCAACTTTATTAAATGTCTTGCTAATTTGAGAGCCATTGGCGGAAGTTCCGTCTCCAAAATCTCGCTCGTAGCTGTCCATATTAGTATCAGATATCGCTTGAAAATCTATTTTGGCAGGAACAGTTCCTCATAAAGTACTTGTTTTGATATAGATTCAGTTATATTTATCCTGTGAACTACAAGCATCTCCTATTCCGTCATTATTTGAATCTTTTTGGTTTTCATTTACTACAAATATACAGTTATCCTCATTACATGAAGATTTATATTTAGAAAGATAGATATTTCACCTATCATCTACAGCATTTGCACAGTTTGTAGCACCATCTCCGTCTACATCATCATCACACACATCTCATACTTTATCATTATCAGTATCTTTTTGAGATGGATTATAGGTATAAGGACAGTTATCATTGGCATTTTTTATATTATCCCTATCAAAATCCTCATCAAACTTACAAGGTGTTTTTAAAACCATTCCATCTACAAGTTCAAGGATTTTCTCACCATCAGTATTTGCATAGAGATCAAGCTGTCCAAGATATCATGCATCTACAATATTTTCATCAAAAAGCAGGTTAAATTCTGTAATCCCAAAATCTCACTGTTTTAGACTTCCAAAAGTCGTGAATTCACAAGATTCCAAATTATATCTACAATACTTCATATAAACCCTCATTTCTTCAACAGAATTTAGTTTACATTTTTTAGTAGTACAACTCTTGGCAGCATCTTTTATAGTCCCCAAATCTGTGGTATCAAAATTTTTATATTCTTCACTATCTTTATTTAGAGAATTTACATAGTTTTGTATGTCAGACCAGTTTACATTATATTTTTCATATACATTATTCATGAGAAGCTGTGCTGCAGCTCGTATGGCATCAATATTTGAAGCATTATTTGATCCACAAAATTTACCTGCACACATCGAATTTTGAGTTGTAGAATATCAGTTTGCAAATCATTTGTCCCCACCATAAGCAATACAATAATAGTAATTATACCCTCAAAATAACGCATTATTAAATGTAATATCTCATAAATATATTCAATTCTGTTTTTGAAAATTAGTAAATCGCTGATCAGTGTATTTATCTTTGTAGCTGATTTTAGGATAATTACAGTCAAAACATTGGCTTGTACTCAATAGTCTAGTCATTTCATACCTTGAAATAGCTTTTTGCCCCTGGATAGATGAAGTATCAAGTCATACAGCAGTAAGTCTATCTTTTAGATCATTGGAATAAGCAAAAATATATCATACAGATAAGATTAAGATAGTGATTATATATAAATTCTTTCAAAATTTCATTTTTATATATTTTGTTAAATATAATTAATTTTACTCAATTTTTTTTTTTTT
>CALFEN010000030.1 GCA_937950065.1 uncultured bacterium
GATAAGCTAGTGACTGGAGTTCAGACGTGTGCTCTTCCGATCTGAATTTTTATATTAATTAATATAGTTTTATATTGATATATAATTTAAGTGGACTTCCATTTGGAGTCAATGTTCAAAATAATGTAACATTATATCAAGCATCCCTTAAACCTTGTGCGATTTTTCAAATTGTCATATCACAAATTTCAAATTTTTCTGTTTTTATATTTACACGTCTAATATCTACATTTGGATTTAGTCCAACATCATATTCTAATTCATCCCCGTCTATTGTTAATATTCAGAAAAAGATATCAGGCAATTTTAAATTAATTCAAAATGGAGTATCTTCTATATCGTTAACAGCAGTAATGATATTATTTCAGAATTCTTTTGCTGCATTTATATAATCGTCATCAGACGTTAGGGTATCTGCTAAATTTCTACCACTATTTTCTTTATTTCTTGTTAATTCACCTATCCTATCTTCCGCGGATTTTAAGCCGTCAAGAAAATTTTCTCTTTGACAAACATCTTCTACCATCTTATTATTTTAAAAAATAAATATTTATATTATATGTTTATTTTAAAATTTGTCAAAAAAATAATTTTTTGAATTATTATATAAATTGTAGCATATCTTTTAAAAAACATATCTCTATCCTAATATTTCTTTAACTTCAAATTCTTTCATATATATTGTCATAGGACTTCATCATTTTTCTTGTAAAATAGCTTTATGAAGTTTAAAAATCTCATCTTCTATCTTCTTCAAGCGTTGCTTTTTATCTGGGTCAAGATTTCATTCATGCAGTATTAAAGATTCTTCGTAATATAGCTCTTTCAATCTTTTTTTAAAATTATCCCTATAAAGTCAAAATTTATAAAAAAAATCTGCTCAATAATAATGTCATACAGGAAATTCGCCTCAACTAGAGCTTACTTTACCGTAATATTCTCAAATCTTTTCTCAATCCTGCATAGATATGATATATCAATCGGTTTCAGAAAATTTCATTTTATAGCGTATATTTACCCATCTTCCTACCACATTCTTTGCGAGTCTTTGACATAGTATCTGGTTTGTTCAATTTCAAGTTATATCTCACGAATTATTTAGCGTAGTGAAAAATATTCAATCTCTAAGTCTTTGACAGATAACAGGATTTGGTGTTGCTGTATTTCTGGCTGTCTGTTTGATTTGTCACGTTACAAGTCTATTATCTATTATAGGAAAATCCACGGGCAGAAAAAATTTATAGGAAATCTCGTACTCCTTATCCATCATAAAATCGTAATCAAGAGTTATTTCCGCTTTCTCACAAAATTCTTCCCCTATTTTCATATCCTTTATTTCCTTATTTTGTTGATGATCATCAAAAACAAATCTATTTCTTGCATTGAGCATATCTCACTTTTGGATACAAATAGCAATAGTTCCATCATTCAATATGATAACTCTTCATTCTTCAATCTTATCAAAAGCCCATTGATTTCATCATATTTTTAATTTAGGTTTTTTAGGTTTTTCTCAAAGTGATTTTTGTCTTCTATAAACCATAATTTGATCATTGATCTGTTTTGTAGTAAAAATGTTTATTCCTGTTCTCTCCACAATTTTTGCTTCAGCATCATTTGACGCCGTCAAAAGATTACAAAGATCGTGAGCTGTTCAATAGTTATTGCCGATATATGTTCTTAACATATCAGCACTATCACTCAATCAAGATGGTATATTCATTTCAAATAAATTAATAAAATATATATATTATACAAATTTTCCAAAATTCGGCAAATTTTGATAGCAGTAATATTAGTCTGACCGGCACTGGCTATAGGAACGACTTGAGCGATAGTTTTGATGGTTGGAGAATGAACAGTTTTACTATGAGGAGAATTGGTAACAGCCTGCCTCAACAATATTATTACATTCTTATAATCTATTAGAAAATGTGAGTACTCGCGTCCCAAACTGATGGAGATGATTGCCTATATGAGCAATCCCTCACTCCGGCAAAATATGATTAACAAATTTTCTTGAAGTGAGCTAAAGATTACATAGCCTATATTGTAGCCTGAATGGTGAAAAAAATTCGGAATGCTCCAGAAGGAGTACTAGCTGTTCAGAGTTATTTTAATGGGAAATCAAAGAGCTAAACTTCCTTATAATTTCAATTTATCTTAAGAACAAAAATAAAATAGAGATTCCATTTACAAGCATATGAAAAGCAAGAGAATACCGTATAGAATTTGTTTTGGAATAAATATAAGACAATATAAGAGCAAGAATAAAAAGAATTCATAAAACATCAAAATCCATATGGATAGCAGCAAATATAAATGCTGATGATACTATACCAATATCTCTGCCGCAATCTTTTATTAGGACATCCGCAATATATCATCTATAAATAAGCTCTTCTACCAGTGGAGCAAGGATGACCGTAGTAAAAGAGATTAAAACAATATTAAGTATTCAAGTTTTATCGAGACTATCAAGCACTGTAGCGACTTGCTGCGTTCAATGAAATCAAGGAAAATCTACGTTTAGGGCAGATGATAACAATAATATAGCAGACAAAACCACAGTATAAACTATATATCAAAAAACAGCATATCAAAAGAGCTTTTTTAGTCCAAGCCATTTAAATTTGGATTTGAGATATATCCAGACTGATGTCTCTTTTCAAAATGATATTTTTATAGATATAATTAAAAATATTATAAGAAAGAGCTCTTGTAAAAAAAACAATATAGAAAATAATCGTACTTTGGGAAAAATATTTAAAAAGTCTAAAACACGTGAGACATAAGAAGGAAATAAAAAAATCAATCGTTCAGTTCAAAAAGATAATATGAAAAACATAATTATTCAATAAAAAGATCTAGGTATTTTTTTCATTTTATATCTTTGATTATATCTATAAAAAAACTCTCGGTTTTTTAGTCCGAGAGTTCTTTATTTTATATGATTAATTACTATTTGTTTGCTGCCCTATAAATCATAAGTCCAGCTTCATATCTTGTTACATTTTTCCATAGTTTGTTTACGTCAGTTTCTTTTGTTAATCACATATCTTTTGCTTCTGCAAAATAATTTGCGAACCAAGGATCTACTGTTTCGTCTAACATTTCACCTAGAGCCAATCTTACAAGAACAGTAATAGCTTCACCTTTTGATAATGGATCAAATGGTCTAAATGAAGCATTGCTTCCTTTCATTGCTCATAATTCACAAGCCTGTGTAATATATGGAGTCAATGTATCATCAGCACCTGCCAAATCTGTAAATGCACAACTATCTGCTTTTGATTCGTCTGGAGTTTTTCCTAGAGATACAGCATATTGTACGAAGAATTTTGCAGCTTCTTGTCTTGTTATTTCATCAAATGGTCTGTATTCATCTACAGATGTATATTTTGTAAGACCATTTTTAGCCATCCAAGATAGAGCATTTTCAAATTCTGGATCTGTCAATGTTGAACTTGGTGTTATTGTTTTATAAGAATTAAGTATTTCTACCATTTCTTTCATATACATTTTTGCAATATTCTTTGCTTCTTTATTTCCTTCATCCTTGTATAATTTGATAGCTGCAAGGAATTTGTTATATGCTTCTACGAATGTAGTCAAATCTTGTCAAGATATTTTCTTTGCTTCCAATTCTTTTATTATCAAAGTAGTCAATTTTGCAACTACAGTATTTACTTTATCTGAATTGAATGTAGGGATAGCGAATTCTACTTCTGTACCGTTGATTGTAGCAGATTTTTTTGTAGTTTCCATATCTTTGATTGCATCTTCGAATTCTTGTAAATCTTCTTCTGTAGGAGTTTGATATCCACCACTTGATGATGATGAAGATGATGAACTACTTGATGAAGATGAACTAATAAATCCTCAACCTCCTCCACCTCATGATGATGATGAAGATGATGAACTACTTGATGATGAAGTACCTGCTGCAGTATATGCTACGAACTGTGAAGCAGCACAAGTATAAATACTTGCTATACCACCACTAACTGTAGCTGTAGCTGAATTTGGACTAGCAACACCACTAGCACATGTAGCTGTAGCAACATTTGACAATGATGCTGTAGAATAAGTGCTATCACCAGCATGTGCAACTTTTATAGTTATTGTAGAAGCTGTAGTTGATACTGGGATATTTATCAAAATAGGTTTTGAGAAATATAATTTTACTCAATTTATACCAAATGTTATTGCTCAATTGTAAGTATCTGTTCATATAGATATAGACAATCAGCTACTTCCTAGATTGGCACTTGACAATGCTGTAGCATCAAAAGTTCAACCTGTTGCTGTTGTAATAACTGTTCATGCAGGGATGATAACAGAAACACTTCATGTCTGGAACTCTACAGGATATTGTAGTGTTACACTACTTGCTGCAGTAGGAGTTCAAACAATAGTTGATACAGAAGCTATTTGACTTCAGTTTATTATGTATGGGTTACTATAAGCACCTGTTCATGTTGTAGGTGTTGCATAATAATAACCTACACCATCAGCTGCAAATAATTGACCTGCATAACCATAACCGTAACCATAACCGTAACCCCATCCTAGATTACCATAACCGTAACCATATTCAAAGCTACTGATATTTGAAGGAGCAGCTTGTCGGTTTGGGAATACCGCCCTCCAAAAGGAACCAAGCACATTCAATACTCATGTAGAGTAAGCGATGATTCCAACTAGCGCTATTCATGCTAGCATTTTTTTGTTCATTTTTCCGCTTAATTTGGACATTATATAAAATTTTATAAAATATAAAAGATTTGTCATGTGATAGATTGTAACCATTTTTCCTCAAAATTCAAGACTTTTTTGCGTTGTTTTTTCGTTTATTTTGAGGCAATTACAATCTCACTTAATTATTCTAACGATTTTTTTATGGAAACGTGACTAGATTTTTATTATTTTATAATCTATTCACAGAATCTCCAAATACTTTTTTATCCCAACAATTTTTAACTCCAAAGTTTTTGTATTAACATTCGGATGAGCAAAAAGTTTTTCTCAATTTCGTAAGTATTCATCTATCACAAGATTTACTTTGCGGTCAACGTCATTTATAAGACCAAAAATCGATACCGATCAAGGTTTGATGCCCAAATATTTCTGCAAGTACTCTTCTTTTGCGAATGAAAATCTTTTTTCACCAAGAGCTTCTGCCAAAACTTTTAAATCCGCCTTTTTTGTGGCAGACATGCAAACTAAATAAAATCTAGATTTTTTATCATCTGTCAAAAATAAATTCTTTGTGTGTCAAAGCGACAAATCCGGGAAAATATTTTGAGACTGCTGACATGTAAATAAGGGCTCATGCTCATAAAGCGTATAGCTTATTCAATTTTGATTTAGGAAATTAAGAACTTTTTCATCCATTATGATTATTTTTATTCGTTAAATTTCTTACTGTATTTTTAAAAAGAATATGTGTTATAGTTATTTTTCATTGTTATCCCTTCGTTTTTGTATCTCTTTGTGATTTCAGTTGAGAAGCACTTCTGGAACCTTATATCCATAAACTTCTTCAGGTCTGGTATATTGCGGGAATTCAATATTTTTCATATTTTTTTGAAGAGAATAACTCTCTATCTGATGAGATTCTTCTTCTTTGATCACACCCGGGACAAGTCTTGAAACGGCCTCTATAATAATTTCAGCAGCCACTTCTCATCACATAATTACAAATCTTCACAAAGAAACTTTTTGGAATCTGGATTTATACTTATCACTACAATATTCTTCAAAGCGAAAATCTATTCACTCATATCTTCAACATACCAAAATTATATTCTCTATTTGGCTAAATTCTGTTGCCATTTTTTGATTGAATATCTTTTTTGCAGGAGATAAATATATTATCTTGAAACTTCACTCAATTCACTCTATAATATTTTCCACGGCTTGAATAACAGGCTGTGCTTTTAGTAGCATTCATTTGCCTCATCAATATATTTCATCATCTACCTGTCTATGCTTATCATAACAAAAATCTCTAGGATTAACAAAATTTATCTGAAAAACATCTCTTTCCACCGCTCTTTTGATCAAAGATGTCTTTACGAAACTATCAAATATTTCAGGGAAAATAGATATTATAAAAAATTTCATTTTTAATTATATTTAGAAAATATTTTTATTGGAATTATCCAATTATCTTACTTCTATTCTATATCACAACAATTGTGAAGCTAATTTTAAGTTTATAGCTCCTTTTCATATAGCCAAAGCCTTCTGGTCGTCAGCGACTTTTACATTAGCTATTTTTCCGTCTATCTGCACTTTTTCTACTTTAGCAGGTTTAAGAGATTGAGCAAGCATATCTTCTACATTTTCAGTTTTTTCTACGAAATCTATTTTTTCACCGTCAAGCAAACCAAGTATAGTTGTAATTCTATTTCCGTGCTGACCTACAAATACTCATACAGGATCTACTCTTTCATCAGTACTTTCGACTAATACCTTTGCTCTTTTGCCAGGGACTCTTGATATTTTCAAAACTTTTACTACTCACTCTTCGATTTCTGGGATAATTTTTTTGAAAATTGCCTCCAAAAAATCAGTAGTTCATTGAGTAATGTCTAAAACTATTCATCATGTTCATTTTGATATTTGTCTGAGAAGCACCAAAATTTCCTCTCAAGTATTATAAACTTTGTTTGGGATTTGTCATTCCGGAGCAAGAATAACTGTAGTTCATTCTATATCTAACACAATATTATCTCAAATAATTTTTAGTACTCTGGCTCTCAAAAGCTCACCCTGCTTATCCTGGAATTTCTCAAAAAATCTTTCTCTCTCTATTTTCTTGAGATTTTGTTTGATAGTTTGAGCTGCAGCCTGGACTGCTATTCTTGAAAACTCAAGCTTTTCTGGTGTAATGTCTACAAATATTGCATCTCCGATTTTTACATCTTCTCTATACTTCTTTGCATCTTTTAATAATATGTCTTTATCTTCATCTTCTATAGTTTCTGCCACATTGTATTCTCTAAAAATCTTTATATTACCTTCTTTGTCTATATTTACATGGAAAGTTATTTTTCTGTCTCCAGATAAATAATCCTTTTTGAAAGCACTTTTGATACCAAGTTTTACTATCTCCAAAACCTGTGATGGATTAAATTTGTATTCGTCTATTATCTGATAAATAGAGCTTTGAATGGTTTTTCAATCTAATTTCATTTTTTTGATAAATTATCCTATAAAAAGACCTCCTTTTGCAAGGAGGTTTATTATCTATTATAATACATAAAAAAAATTTAATTGCAAGAGATTTTTTTTAAATATTTTTTATTATTTAGTATCGAGAATTATTATACTTTGTTATGAAAACTATCTACTATATTTTTTGGATATTGTTAGTATAAAAAGCGATGTAAGCACAAATCACAAAAAAGACTCCAAAGCACAGACCTGTTTTAGCCAAATATTGTTTGGAGTAATATCTCCATATCAAAGAGTGGTAAAAGTAATTGCCGAGAAATAAAGCCAATCAAAATAATTATCAGAATGATTTCATAAAAACACATCATAAGCTCAATGCTTATTTATAAGATAGTAAGCCAGAGAAAAAATTATAATAGTAAGAATAGAAACAAGTATAGCATTTTTGGGATTTTCGCCATATCATATAGAAATCTTGAAAAGATAATCAAGAAACTTCTTTAAAATTCTTTTTCTGTATCTCCACAACCAAAACTTTTTTAATCAGACTTCATCCTCAAGTGTCCATTTGAAAGGTGGCAGTATTTGGTATCATTTGTAACATCTCTCCTGATAATAATATTCTCATGCCCTCTCGTAATAACCCGAGTTCATAGCCTGGGATTTTGCGAGTCTATAAGTATTTTCTCAATATTCATAATACTGTTTTGAAAATTTAACATCTCTCAATGTCAACCTAGTATGCTGTGAAAAAAAGCTCTCCTGTACGATAGGGATATTTACAGCGTTCTCAATCAATGCAAAATTTCAATTGAATTTGGTTCAAAAGAAAATTCATTCGAACTCTTCTTCTGTTAGTTTACCAATCCTCACATTCTTGAATATAAAATTCAATTCAAAAACAGACTTTTTGAAACTAAAACTTTTTAAAAATTTAGTTCATTCAAAGATAGTTTTGTATCTAAAATAATAATCATCAAAACTAATATTACCTTCGAAAACAGCTTCACTAAAATCCATAGTTCCAAATCCGGAAGTAGAAATGTTTGTATAAAAATATTTAAAATAATTTACATTATCTGGGAAAATAAATCATCTAAAATTTACCTTATGATTGTCTATTTCCCGAATATTTGAGTTCTTGTATAGGTCGAGAACTCTTTTTTTGTATTCGTTGAAATTATCCAATTTCTTATCTTCTTCTGTAAAATTCTTGTCTATACTTTGTCTGTACTGTTTTTCAAGCTGCCTCTTTTTTTCTATATTCAATGTTGGTTTTTGGGATAGGAAAAGTTTTATGTCTTTTTGGTTGCTAAATGATCAATAGTGATTCCAATTTATCAGTTTCCAAAAGATTCTCTTTTCCTCTGGAGCTTTATCAGGTTTGTGAAAAACACAATATCAGGACTCATCCAATGCTTCCCTATCACATTCAAAATTATTATTTTCAAAATCTTTTGATTTTCGTTTACACTTCATAGTTACACTTAATTATAAAACACCTGCAATATAAACTTTTTTTATAAAAATTCAACTATAAACAAATCATTTTATTAAAAAAAATTACCGATATTTGACAAAAAATAGAAAACAAGTATATTTATTATAGCTCTCATTTTGAGAGTCGCAAAGAAACTAAACCTTTTTGAGGGGGAACGGCATATGTTGGTTAATATCCTTTTTTGGGAAGTAGTGGTGATTATTGTCCTGGCAACATTCTGCGTTTTAACGCGGAAAAGAGCCTCCAACAGGATCAAAGCAGTTGGAATACTGTTAATCCTGTCTATAATCATTTGTATTATATCAACATCCACTGAAAGAGCGGTACATACAGAACTTTTTGTTTTAATGTTTTTGGGAGCCTACATCCTAGCCGCAAAAAAGTGGGGGTAGCAGGTCTTTGCAGTGCCCGGGCGGAAACACCGTCCGGGCACCTTTCGTATTGAAAAATTTTAAAAAAAGTGTATACTAAAATATTTAGAAATAAAAAATAAAATGTTTGATTTTGGTATACTTTGACTAAACGCTAGGAACCTGCTTTACATAAAAAAGTTTAATCCAAGAAGAGGTATACATCTTGCCGACGATAAATACAAAACCAAAATGTATTTGCTAAACAGATGAATACCTAGTGCAAAATTTTATGCAATGATATGATCAAGGAAAGAACTTGCTGATTTTGATTTTGCATGCCTGCCGTCCAGAGATTTTGTGATAAAACCAAACAAATGAAGCAAATGAAGATGAATTTATGTTACCAAACTTATAAATAACTCTTTGCTTGAAAAAAACCCTGAAGAAGATATTTGTATTTTTAATACTCTGGATAAACATAATAAATATTGAAACATATTTAGAGTAAACAAGAAAACAATAGACCAGAAACAGCTTAATAATTATCTTTATGATATACTTGACGGGAAACATTCTCTTACTAGTTTTGGAGATAAAATCCTTATAGAAGAAAAACTTATCCCTTGAGCCGGATTTGAAAAGTTTTGTCAGCATGGACTTGCAGATATTAGGGTAATAGTTTTTAACCTTATTCCGATAGCAGCTATGGTCAGAGTCCCTACCAAAATCTCTGGTGGCAAAGCAAATCTTGCCCAGTGATGAATAGGTTTTGGGATGGAAGTAGGAACAGGTAGAATCAAGCATATGCAGTTTAAATGACAAATTTTTTCTGATTCTTTCCCTGGTGAATACAAAGATTTTTTTAATAAGAAATTATCATTTTGGGAAGATATCCTGCTTTTTTCTTCACAAATACAATATTTTGTAAACCTTGGATATCTTGCCCTGGACTGGGTAATCACTGCGGACTGACCGAAGCTGCTGGAAATAAATGCTAGAGCTTGACTTGAGATACAGAAAGCTTCTAAAGTTTTTCTCAAAAAGAGGCTGGACAAACTGGAAGATATGAAAATAAAGGAACCAGAAAAGGGAGTAGAAATCGCTAAAACTTTGTTTACCAAGTCAAAAGCAAACGTTATTACAAACAATAAAATACTTTATCTGACAAATAATGCTAAATTTATAATAGAGACTAAAGAAGATGAATCAATCTTCACTGCAGAAATAGATATCAAAGCAGACAAAAATTTTGTTTCACAAGCTGTCTATAACAGACTTCAGGAATATAAAGGGAAAGATATAATACTTGATCTCTATGAAAATGAAATAAGATTTAAAAATCCAAAATTCTTCAAAAATCCAAAACTTTCAGATGATAAAATAATTATATGAAAAGACCTCATCACTGATTATTATATCAAACCGTTATACAAAGTTCCGCAGATTATAAACGTTTTGAATCCTTCCAAAGTAGTAGAAACAGAACTTGAAAACTTACATATTTTGGATCAAAAAATTCATTCTCTAGGTAGAAATTTTACTCTATTGAACAAGCTAAAACCCATAAATTACCTTGACGAACTTGACAGGTTCATCGCTCACAAATGAAACTATAACCCACAGTTTGAATACAAATACCCCGAGATAAAACAAATTTTATCTGACAGAGAAGAACTTCTTAACTTAAAAAGAAAATACTTTGAGTCAGGGATGATATTCAAATCAGAGTTTATAAAAATTTTTGAGGAAAAAATAGAAGAATTACTCATAAAAAGTCAACTAATAGAAGCATACACCAAGCAGGATTTTACAAACATACATAAATATAATATTTTATTGTATTGAGAAATCCAGTCCGATTTAGCAGAACTCTGTCAAAGAGAGTTACTAAAGCCTGTCTCATGAAATGATTTTTGACCAGAAGTGCCTTTATCCAGAGTCAAAAAATTAGTACAAAATTATCTTATAGAAAAATGAATAACTTGAGTAAACGTGGTATTTGGGCACTGAAGTTCCAGGATCACCGTTATTAGGAAAAAAAATATAGAAATAGTTATTTCAAACCTTGCCAGATTTAGAGAAAAAGAAATCCCAGCAATCCTTGCTCACGAGATAGATGTTCATCTTGTCAGGTATATAAATGGGAAAAAAACCTGATGGAAAATTTTGGAATCTGGAACTGGGTTTTATTCGCGTGATGAAGAAGGGCTAGCGATATACAAAAGTTTTGAAAAACTACCTAATGGATATGAAAAAAAATCATTGTATGAAAGATATTACATAATTTTTGAGGCACAGAATAAGGATTTTGTGACACTTGGAAAAATGTTTCTACAGGAATTTTGATACAATTATATTTCAGCTTTTAGATACTGATTTAGGGTTAAAAGAGGAACCATTGACACGTCAATAATTGATTTGGGCACTATCTTTATGAAGGATAAAATATATATTGATGGTTATCAAAATATAAATAAATTTGTTGAAAAATGATGAGATCTAAATAAACTTACAATATGAAAAATTAAAATTCAAGATTTAAACTTATTTGTATAAAAATGAAAATATACGAAAAATTAAACCGGTTTATGAGAAAAACTGCTGATATGCAGGTCATAGAAATCATGGGGAAAAAGAGATATAAAAGATCTTTGGCTGACCTTAGAAAACTTTCTGAAATTTGATATGAATACTGAATATCAAAGCTAAATATGGATGATTTAATAAATTTTTATGAAAATGTGTATATTCCCCATATCTCGATAAAAAACAATGCAAACGTAAAAGACTTGATAAAACAATTTGACTCAAGAATTTTAAACCCCAGAGAGGGAGAAGATCTATTCTTTATATATGTTAGAAACGCAAAAAATATATATTGATGAGCCATAGTTGTGTATAATAAAATAGGCAAAAGACTTATACTTTGATTTAGAGCCTACGTAGAAATTCCAGACATTATACTTAATGTCTGATTATGAACCGTTTTGGAATATTTATTTTTTGATTTTGCTTTGAACAAAAATGATGTTGATATAATCTCTAGGGGAAAAGATAGAAATTGATACTGATTTTTATGATCAAACCTTTCTCTTACCTTTCATAAATTGCATTATTGATTTTTACCATATAATTTTGAATGAAATGTTTTGTTAGACATAGATGATAAATTAATAAAAGAACCTTGTATTATCTACGATTCCCCTAATGAAATATGATGTTTTAAGAAAGTTTACATATATAATTATGATGAAAGTTTAAATTTGGATATTGATTTGCTAAAAAATAAATGATTTGAAATTTTATTTAGATAAATTACATATAATGAAAATTTTGACGACAACATGAACAAAATGAAAAACAACTATTACAAGACTCTTAAACTATATTTTAATTGAATTAGGATATAAAACATTATCCGCCGATTCCGAAAAAGTTGTCCTAAATTGAAAACAGATATTTAATAAAAATTATAGTAACGATGTTTATTGACTAGTTCCATCAAAATGTCCGTGACGTTTTTTATACTTATGATACAACAAAAAAGATAAAAAGATGGACTTGGATTATGCTATTTTTGAAGCAGTCATATGATGTTATTGAGCATGATTATGATACCACCTACACGATATCGGAATTTTTACAAATATATTTGAAGATCATATAGGACCTTGAGGAGCTCTTGACAGACAATGACTGGCTGATAGAAAACGATTTTTTATCTCAAAAATTAAAAAAAATTGATACATAATATATAATTGAGATGAGCCATTAATTGTTGAAAAGATTAAAAATTCCAATATAGAAAATAAGATAATATTTACAAAAAATATAAAAACTTATATAAGTAATGATTCATCAATTTTTATAGAAAACTGAATTATAAAACTAAAGTTTCAAGAAAAAGAATTTATCTTCAATTTTAACAAAAGTGAATTTACTTTTTACTGAAAATACAATCCAGCACTTATAAATATATCTTTTGTTCTTTGATGACTTTTAACATTAATTGGTTTGGATGTTTTTATTAAAAACGAAGAAAAGATTTATAATATTATTAAAACTTATAAACCGGATATATTCGGCTGAAGAATGTATTTAATAAATAAATCTGGGAGAAATATAATAATAGACTACGCTCAAGAAAAACAATCTTTGAGAGAACTTTTGACTCTCTCTTCAAAGTTAAAAACTAATTGAAGTAAAAATATAATAGTTCTCAAAGTCTCTCCTTGAAAAATGGATAATGTATACGAGGAAATTTGAGAAGATATTGGGGATTTAGCAGACAAATTTATTGTTTATGATAAAGTTGATGGAGTAGAAATAAAAACGTATATTACAAAAAATAGAAATATAGTAAGACAACCTTGAGAAGTAATGAAATTATTAAGTAGTTGATTGGTTAAAAAAAATAAGAATGTGGAAGAAGTCATCTACCGGAAAGACGCCATTAGAAAAGCCTTAAAAATTTCTAATCCATGAGATGTTATAGTTATTATAGTAAATGATCCTGAAAAAACTTGAAAATTTATGAAAAGACTTTGATATTTCTAAAAATCTTTAAAAAAACTTGCATTTTTTTATAAAAAAATATATAATATGTTTATATATTTTAATTTTCTTAAACAAAAACAAAATGAAAAACAAAATTATTGCTTTTATAAGTATTTTTTTCATACTTTTCAGTGCAATTAATCCTCTCTATATTTTTGCTGCAAATAGTGCTATCACAAAGGTTGCAGCCAACAATTCAAGTAAAATTATGGAATCAGCAAAAGAATCTGTGCCTGACTATGTCACGGGACAAGTTTTGGTGAAATTCAAAAAATCTAAAATAGATTTTAAAAAATCTTGAGCAGCAAATAAAATATTATCTTTTGGGAAAGATAAAAAATTAAGCACAAAAGCTATTGTAAAAGACAAAAATATAGCTCTCATGAAGATACAATCCTCTAGCAGCGTAAAAGACATGGTAAAAGAGTTGGAAAAAGACTCTAACGTCGAGTATGTGCAACCTAATTTCATTTATTATCCTACTAGAACAAATCCAGATGATACATATTTTGGGAATCAATGGGCATTGAGAAATATCTGACAATCAATAAATTGAGAAAATGGAACCAGCGGAGCAGACGTAGACTGGAATACTGCTATGGATATTTTTTCCTGATCCAGTAGCGGAACATGAAGCATTGTGGCTATTATTGACGATGGAGTAGATTATACTCATATAGATTTGGCAAATAAAATGTGGGACTGAACCAATTGTAAAGACGAAAATGGAAACGATCTTGGAAACTGTGAGCATGGATACGATTTTTATTGATGAGACAAAATTCCTCTTCCAACAGAAGGAAATGATCATTGAACATTTGTCGCATGAATAATATGAGCACAAGTAGACAACGCGAAATGAATAGTCTGAATAAACCCAAATGTAAAAATAATGGCTATAAAAGTTTGAGATGAAAGTTTTTCTACAATCACAGCCATTAAATGAATCAACTTTGCAAAAAATAATGGCGCCAGAATTATTAATGCTAGCTGGTGATGAGATATGGACTCAAATACAGATCTCGCAGCCAATGAAGATTATATGCTTTACCAAGCAATATCTGATTTTGGTAATGCATGATGAATTTTTGTAACATCTGCATGAAATGATTGAGCAAACCACGACACTCCATGAAATGCCATGTATCCTGTGGATTTCGCAAAGGACACAACTTTCCCTGATGGAACAACATTATCATGACTCAACAATATTATATGAGTGGCCTCTACAGATAAAAACGATAATTTATCGTATTTTTCAGATTATGGTTCACAATCAATACATGTATGAGCTCCTTGAGAAGACATATATAGTACAGTAAACTACAATGTCATTGCCAGAGAAAATTTCTCATATGTAACACCTCCAAATTTACCAAGTTGATGGAGTACAAATTGAGGAAATTTTGGAACAGCAAATTATTCTGGGAATATTGTATTGTGGTGAGATACAAACCAATATCCTTATACTTCAGACCTTACAGGCATGGTAATAACTCCTACCTATGATCTATCCGGTTATAATTATTGAAGAATGTTTTATTCTATCGGATGCGACACAGAATATGATACTACAAACCGGACAGATTATTTCACTATTTATATCAGTAATTGATGAGATTATTATCCTATGCAAAGTTATGACGAAACCGTTATTGATTCTGATGGGGATTCAAGCGGTATTGCAATATGAAATTCTTATCTTAATATAACATGAACAAATTTAACATCTCAAGTAAGCTTTTTATTTTTGTGGCACGCCAACAGCACAGATAACAATTATGCATGATGCTATATTGATAATATGAAAATATTATGATATTGAGGAACTGCATGATACGATTATGGTGATTGAACTTCTTTTGCTGCACCTTATGTAGCATGACTTACTGCTTTGGCTTGGTGATTATCTCCAAACTCTGACTACAGCACTATTAAAAATGCTGTAATTAACAACGGCGATGACCTCTCTGGGTTATCATGAAAAACTGCAAGCGGAAAAAGAATAAATGCATATAAGACATTATTTGCTCTTGCAGCAGCAAATGATAACACCCCTCCTAGTATTCCTGCCGTTATAAGCCCTCTTTCTTGAGAAACTATTAATCAGTCATGAAGCTGAACAATAAATTTATCCTGGAATGATTCTGTTGATGCCTGAATATGAATGAGTGGGTATAACATAGAATTAAGACATACTTCTTGAGGCTCTACTAATACTTATACCTACAACACTACTCTTACTGGATTAACTATAGATTGGTCTTTTATTGATGGAAACAACTTCTGGAAAATTAGAGCTCAAGATCAAGCTGGAAACTTATCCGACTATACAGACGAAATGCAGTTTACTGTTAGCTGAACTACTATAGTCGATACTACGCCTCCTAGTATCCCTGCGGTTATAAGTCCTCTTTCTTGAGAAACTATTAATCAGTCATGAAGCTGAACAATAAATTTATCTTGGAACGCTTCCGTTGATACTTGAGTATGAATGAGTGGCTACAATATAACTTTAAGGCATACTTCTTGAGGTTCTACTAATACTTATACTTACAATACTACTCTTACTGGATTGTCTATCCCACGATCTTTTACTGACTGAAATAACTTCTGGAAGATCAGGGCTCAAGATGCTACTGGAAACTTATCCGACTACACCGATGAGATGCAATTTACTGTGAGTTGAACTACTATAGTTGATACTACTGCTCCTTCCGTTCCTGTCGTTATTAGTCCGCTTTCCTGAAATACTATAGCTCTACAAGGAACATGACTTATCGCTCTTTCTTGGAATGCTTCCGTTGATACTTGAGTATGAATGAGTGGCTACAATATAACTTTGAGACATACTTCTTGAGGTTCTACTAACACTTATACTTACAATACTACTCTCACTAACTTATCTATTCCGCGATCTTTTACTGACTGAAATAACTTTTGGAAAATTAGAGCCCAAGATGCTACTGGAAACTTATCCGACTACACTGACGAGATGCAATTTACTGTGAGTTGAACTACTATAGTTGATACTACTGCTCCTTCCG
>CALFEN010000031.1 GCA_937950065.1 uncultured bacterium
AGTTCTGGAAAATCCAATGGTCTGTGGTCTATTGCAGAAGGCAATCTAAATCCATGTTTTACAAGATTTATTTTTCTAGATCTATCACCGTTAGGCATGGCTCTGAGCTGTGGTAAACTCATATGAGACTCATCTATGATGAGAAGAAAATCATCAGGGAAGTAATCAAACAATGTATTTGGAGGTTGACCAGGCATACGACGATCAAAATATAATGAATAATTTTCTATTCCATTTGTAAATCAGGTTTCTTTTATCATTCTAATGTCATACATCACTCTCTTTTGTAATCTGTTTGCTTCAAGTTCTTTTCATTCAGATTTTAATTCTTTAACTCTTTCTTCCATTTCACTTTTGATCTTTTCATATATATTTTCCAAATCCGACATATCCTGCAAAAACTGATTTCAAGGCCATATAACAGCTTTTTTGACCGTTCATAAATCCTGATAAGTCACAGAATCTTTAATCTGAATAAGTTCAAGCAGATCTTCATTGAAATAAAGTCTATAAATAACTTTATCCACACTGGAAAAAATATCTACAATCTCTCATCTAATATCAAACATTCAACTCTCTATCTTGGATTGCACAGGTTTATATTGCATAAAAAGAAGCTTTCTTTTTAGTTCTTTCATATCATAAGTATTTCATAATTCTAACACCAGCATATTCTTTTCAAAAACTTCTTTGGATCAAATACCATAAAGCGCTGACACCGAAGAAACTACTACTACGTCCTGTCTGGACAACAATGATGCCATAGTTGAAAGTCTATACATCTCTATTTCTTTATTTATAGCAGAATCTTTCTCTATGTACATATCTTTTTCAGGTAAATATGCTTCAGGCTGATAATAATCAAAATATGACACAAAATAATGTACCGCATTTTTTGGGAAAAAATATTTGAATTCTGTAGAAAGTTGAGCAGCTAATGTTTTATTGTGAGAAATTACAAGGGTTGGTTTACTTATTTCCTTGATTATGTTTGCCATTGTAAAAGTTTTTCATGTTCAAGTAGCACCGAGAAGTGTAAGTTTATTTTTACTAGCGTAAAAAGCTTTTAAAATATTTTGTATAGCTTCGGGCTGATCACCGGCTGGTTTATATGATGAGACAAGTTCAAACATTTGTATATTTATACAAATAAAAAAATAAACTTTATTATATTAAATTTTATCATAATTGCAAGAAAATTTATTTTTATATTTAGAAATATAATGATTCACTCAAAAATATGATTACGCTAGAATTATTATAAAATACTGGATAAAAAAATAGATTTTAATAAAATATTGATATACCAAAACAAATTATTATAATAAAAGAATTATCATTATATTATTAAATTCTTAACTATGAAATTGGATATATTATTTTGGTTTTACAAAGAGGTCGATGTATGCGAAAATAGATTACAACTACTCAAGAAATACAATCCTAATTCAAAAATATACTGACTCTACTGATGACCTATCAAGGATAGAGATTTATTTGAAAAGAAATTAAAAACGTATTTAGATGATTTTTATATGACACCGGAAGAGGATAGTTTCCAAAAATG
>CALFEN010000032.1 GCA_937950065.1 uncultured bacterium
CACTGTCTTCTACTAGAGGAGTGATGAGATAAATTTGTTCTCATTGTGATATTTTATTGAGTATCCAAGTCTTCATTTTTTTGAATTCTGCTTCTGAAATTATTTTGGTGGTTATAGGTTTTCTTCAAGCTGGCATCTCATCTATCACGCTCACTTCAAACTCCCCAAAAAACGCCAAAGCCAGAGACCTTGGTATCGGAGTTGCACTCATCTGCAATATATGAGGAGAATCAAATTTTTTGAAAAAAGCTCTTTGCATAACTCCGAATTTGTGCTGTTCGTCTATCACCACGAATCTTAGATTCTCAAAGTCCACATCTTCCTGAAGTATAGCATGTGTTCATATCAAGACATCTATTTTTCAAAGTTTTAGGTCTGATTTTATTTTTTGTTTTTGAGCGGCAGATACCGAACCAGTCAAAAGCTCAAGCCTTATCCCTAGAGGCAGAAGTATTTTGGAAAGACTTTTTATATGCTGGTTTGCCAAAACTTCGGTTGGTGCTAAAATCACAGTTTGTCAGCCAAACTTTTGTTTGACATAAAAAGCTCAAGCAAGAGCTACTACAGTTTTTCAGCTTCACACATCTCATTGCAAAAGCCTCATCATCGGCTCAACCTTATAAAAATCATCTATTATATTTTTTATTGATTTTTTTTGTGCATTGGTCAGCTCAAAAGGTATATGTGTCTGAAAATCCTTGATAATTTCCCGATCAGGTTCTCAGATATTTTTTTGGAAATTCTGTTCGTAATCTTGCTTATTCATCATTGATATGAGCTGAAGTTTGAGCAGCTTCTCAAAGAAAAATCTGTATTTGGCTTTGGACAAAAGCTCAAAACTTTCAGGATAGTGCATATTTTTGATAGTATCTTTTATATCCATAAGTCCATATTTCTCTAAAAAGTTCTGAGGCAGATATTCTTCAAAAATTCATCATATCTTATCCAGATTTTGCCATGCTTTCTTGGCAAACCATATTGATGAGATTCATCACATTTCAGAGTATATAGGATATATCCTTCAAGTTTTAAATTCTTCGTCGGAGCTGGTTTCTTCGGCTTGTGCAGGTACAAATTGAGGATATAGCATTATCAGTTTTCATTTGTCTATTTTTGGTTTTCATATCACATTATATCGGTTT
>CALFEN010000033.1 GCA_937950065.1 uncultured bacterium
TATAAAAAACTTCAAATAAATATTGAATTTTTATAAAAAAAAATTATACTTGAAAACGTTTTATTTGTTTTGAACATAAAATAATGATAAAAAAGATTTTGACTATCATATTCCTAATCGTTTGAATAAGCGTAATATATCTTCAACATGCTATTAGCTATGATTCCAGAGCTGTCAATGTATTGGGTAAGACATATAACTTGGAAGATAAATTTTGAAATTTCTATGTTAAATATTTTTATCTGAAGAATGAAGATCCTATATATGTCTGGAAAGATAAGATGTTTACAGATTATCAGCAAAAGTGTTTTGAAAAAAATGAAAATTGTTTGATAATGCCAAATCAGCAATTCTATGCTGACTTATTGTGGCTTAACAGTATTCAGTATGTATGAACTGTTTTGGATAGCTCCAAAGCACCTTATCTCTATCCTGCCTTGGAAAATCTTACTAATATCAGTCCTTATTGGGATTATCCTTATGTATTTGGAGAACTTATGATACCGATTGCCAAGAATGCTAATGAAGAGGAACTTGGTTTGACAGGAAACCAAAAACAGGATTCGTGGAAAAATGCAGTAGCAATTTGAGAAAAATGAATCAAATATGACTGTGATGCTTCCAAAGTTCAAGATATTGAAAAAATGGATAATAAGACATTCTTTGAAGCTATACAATGAAAAATAATAAATGATACAGATAATAAAGTTGCTGTATCAGAAGACAGCGTTTACAAAAAATTGAAAAATCCTTGTAGAGATTGAGATATTCCTTCATATCTTGGTTTTAATAATTATTATTATTTGGGTGACTGGCAAGATTCTAGTAGTTATTATAAGGTTGCTTCTTTTCAGGAAGATGTACCTGCTGTAGCTGCAAATATGGTTTCTATAGTATCTGGAAGATCAGGACAGCATATAAAGAGTATGCAGCTTTGGTTCACTAGATTCTTGACATTATTTACCAAATATCAGACTTTGAGTGAAGAGAGTGAAAAGAAGATATATGAAAGCAAATCAAATGAAGCTTTGAAGAGATGAGTATTTGAATATCAGCTTGATATCTTGCAAGAAATCGATTCTACACTTT
>CALFEN010000034.1 GCA_937950065.1 uncultured bacterium
CTTGAATATATAATGTGATGGAATAAAGCTCTCAATAATCCAGATGACTTAAAAAAGGACGATGAAATAGATGAAATAATAAATAAAACTTTAAAACCTAAAAAATTGGATTTATCTTTGATAGCAGATAAACTAAAAAAGAATGCGAAAACATTATTTGTATCAGCTACTCCAGGTGAATATGAAATAAATCTTTCAGATCAAATTTTTGAACAGATTATTAGACCTACAGGTCTTTTGGATCCGTTGACTTATGTCTATCCTAAAGACGGAGATTATGATATTCTTACACAGTCAGTAGATAAACTTTTGAAGAAAAAACCTTATCTAGAAAAATATCTTTTGTCTTATGACGAAGATGTAAATCTAAAGGAACTTTTTTTAGGAAGTTAGATTTTGGGGAATAAACAGAAAATTATCTTTTTTTATCTATTTGGTGACGAGCAGGTTGTTCTACAAACCTTTCTTTTTTTAGCATAGCTTCAACGAATTTTCAAAGTTTTACAGAATCCAAGACTTCAACTCAATTTCTTGTTATTTTGAATTTCTCTATAAATTTATTAAATCAGTTTTCTTCGTCTACAGCGTCATCTTTAAATGCTTTTAACATGTCTTCATTTGGATCTCCGTCAAGTGTTGGATGCTCTTTGGTGTAATCTTCAATTTTTTGTAGCGATGTAATGATTTGAGAATTTTCTTTGACGGGCAGAGTATTCATAGTTTCTTTTACTAATTTCATATACTGGAATAATGGAGCGTCTTTTTCTGAATCAATTTTTATTTCATTTGAGACATCTCATTCGTATTTATAACCTTCTGTAGCTGTCGGAGGTTTGTAAAATGGTATATAATTTACTCCATTTACAAATCTGTTCATTTCATACCCAAGCTCTGCTTTTGGTACAACAGAATCTCTTTTTAGTTTTTCAGCTTCAATCTGTACTTCTCTTCTGATATTTTTTAGTATATCTTCTTCTGAATTTGAATTCTTTATTATATCTGGTAATTTTTTTTGTACAGCATTTGCTATGTCTTCATAATTTGATAGCGGTACAAATTTAAACATATTATTAAGTTTTTTGGTGTCTATCCCAATAGATCATTGTTTGTCTGAAAAATAGTCTGTGAAATTAAAATCACCTTTTTCATCTATCACAAAATCAAATTTTTTGCCTCCTATTTCTCATTGGAATTCTATTCATTTGTCTATCATAAATGTATTTCTATCGTAACTCATTTGATTATTTAATTTACCTCATGGCACAGACGCTGAAAGTATATCAAACATATTTCCTATTCTATCTGTAAATTCGTTGAATATCTGGTCATTGTTTGATATATTTATTTTGGCTAGAAGTTCTGCTTTTTTCTTCTCAAATTCTTGATCATTTTGATCAGTATTTCATGATTGTCAGTCTTGTTGTCATGGTTGAGTAGTGCCATCATTATTTGTAGTTCCTCATTCTTTTTTTCACAAAATCTGCCTTAATTTATCGTCAGTGCCTTTGTCTATAGGCATCTCCTGGATCCTTTCTGTGCCCAGAAATTTTTGTACAGACTTGTTTGTATTTTTTAGTTCTTTGTCTTGAGACATTTTACCAAGACAGTTTGCATTTAGTCCTAGTACAGCGTTTAACTTATCATAGTCTCCGACAATTTGTTTGGTCAGATCAGGTGATTTGCTGGCGATATCTGTAGTAGCAATTACTTCTCTGGTAGCACACAACTCTGCAAGTGCAGGGATATCTGTTTCTTTGTAGCCTGCTTTCTTTATATTTTGCTGGAACTTTGGATCAGAAGATAATCTCTGTACGTGCTCTTGTTTCTTTTGTTCGTATCAAGATTTTTCACCAAAATATTCTTTTTGTTCGTGTTTAAGTTCTACAATATGTTTTGCTACATCATCTAGAGAGTTTGCTTTTTTATCTATACTATCATGTAGATTATTGAAATTATTTCATAGTTTACCTATTTCCTTATCTAACTCCTTACTTTTGGCTTGCTCATTTCTTTTTTTCCCTTTTTCTTTTGATATAAGACTTTCCTTATCTGTTACTGCTTTACTTAAATTGTCATTTGTTTTTCTCTCTTCTTCTTCTTTCTTTTTTAGTTCTTCTCATTTTTTGTCAGTTTCTTTTCCTTTTTTAGTTAGTTCATAATTTTCTTTTAATGCTTTCACGACTTCTATAAGTTTGGATTTGCTTTCTCATAAGTTTTCAAAAAGATCTTTGAGGAATTTTTTTTCGTCTAGGTGACTGTAAAATTTTTCTAAATCTTTAAGTAAAAAATTATTATCAAAAAAATTTGAGTCTAGTATTATTTGTAGTAATTTGAGACCATTTTCTCACCATTTATTGTTTATATTGTCTAGATTTTTTCTAAAAATTGCATAATCCTGAAATTTTCCAAATTTCTTTTTACCTATATTGTCCAAATCATCTTTTAGTTTACTTGAGTCATTTTTCTCCACTTTGTCTCACTGGACGGGTTGTGGTGTAGTCTCTAGTCTATCCCCATCTTTCATGTTATTATTATTTTATTGATTTAAGGTCTTTTAAAATTTCTTCTAGAGTTGGTTTGTATTTTTCTTGTTTTTCTGGAGTATATACATATAAATTTTGTAAAATATATTTAGCATAGTCTATGGCAGTACTTATTTCAGTTTTTGATGCGTTTTCTCACTTTAAATATACATTATTTAGATATGTCCGTTTTTTATTTATTTTTAACATAGTTTCTAATATTTCTATTTGTTGAGGAGATAGTACTAATTTTTTCTCATTATCTTGTACTAATTTATTATAATCTTTTTCGAGTTGTATAAGTTCCAATTTTAATTCAATATTTCTTTGTTGTATTTTTTTAATTTTTTGTTCGCTTCTAATATTATCTTGTTCTTTTTGAGCAATTTTATTTGCAGTAGCTGCATTATCTTGCCCCACTCTTTTTAGCATATCTCCTAAATCTGCTGCACAAGCTTCGTCTGGAGATAAGAAATTTGGTGTCGCTGCTATTAACCTCGCTAAATCGGGCTTGATACGTTCTGGTATTGTTTCTGTACTCACCGCTTCATATAAATTCTTTCTGACCATATCTAGTATTTGAGTAGCGGGATTTCATAGTACAAAAGCTAATACAACAACTAATACTCATTTGAGATGGGTATAGTCTGAAAGTCTCTCAAAGATACCTATAGCCTCATCTTCTGTTAAAGGAGTTTTTGAATGTTTTTTTTCCATATTATTTTAGAGAAAAAGATAAAGATTAGTATATATTATAATGATTTATAACTATTTTGCAAATAATTTTTTATATTCACTTTACAAAAAAACTGCCTTTTTAGACAGTTTTTGGAAATGTATATTATAATTTTTTTGGTATTAAGATGTGGAACTATCTGAAGTACCTGTGACAGCACCAATTACCGTGAATATCAATGAGACGATGAACCATGCTACTCATATCAATATAAGTCATATAGCTGCTTGTTTCAATATTTTAAATCAGTTTTTGTATTTATTGTCATCTCAAGCTGCAGTCACCATTTGGAATCAACCCCATAGCAATATAATCAAAGATATAAGAGCTAGTATTCAAAGTATCCAGTTTACAAATCATTTAACTACCTCCAAGAAACCTTCTTTTTGATCCTCTCCAGTACCTGCTACTCATACGCTTGTTGTACTTGTAGGATCTCCAAAAGTTCATTGACCAACGTTTACCGCAAGTGTTGTAGTGCTGATAGATCATAGAGAGATTAATCATGCCATAAGTGTTGTTACTATTTTTTTAAGCATTTTATGTTTTATTTAAAATATAAATATAATTAATTATATACAATATTTTTATTTTTTCAAGAGATTTTATATTTCTATATAATAATAATCTTTACATATTGTCTTTTTTGTATAGATTTAATAATGTTTTTTGTTATGATCCTGAAATATTCAAATTTATTTCAGAGTTATTTAGACTTACTTTATTTCAGGTTTGCTCTGATCATTCTACCAATTTTAGGAATGTTTCATAATTTAGATTCATTTTTTTCAAATCTTTTTCCATTTTTTCTTTGTAGAGTTCTTCTTGATTATTGGTTCCAGTGTATTGATCGTCCAAATCTTCCTGTTCCAAAGTACTTAAGAAATCGTTGGATTTTCATATATTTAGAGCTTTTGAGCTCTCTTTGTCTTGAGATTCATTTATAATCTTTGTGGAAGATTGATTTGAAAAGGTTTGTATTTCTGATGATGTATTTTTGACTTGTATTGATGATGTTTTGGAATTTGAAGTTGATATATTATTTTGATTAGAAAAAACT